>JADGFH010000021.1 GCA_016743925.1 Labilibaculum sp. | reverse complement strand
GGTAATATGATCTGTTGGGAAATAATGTCTTCGATTGAATTGTTTAGGTACATCTTTCAACTTATTTTAAGAAAAATAAAAATTTTGTCACCAATATAAAATAAAGCCCCGTCATACCATTAGAAAATAATCGGATTTAATGAGAGTGATGGAGATAAAAAAAGAAATAGAATACCAACAGATTTTGCGCTGTATTAATGGTGTAGCTGATCATAAGGAAATTAAAGAGTACAAGTTGTGGCTCGATAGTGATATAAAACATCGGCACTTAGTGGAACATTTAAAAGCTAATAATAATGAGATAATTGTTTCGAAACAAAGTATAGATTTGCAATGGGAAAAATTGCATTCAAATATTACTAAACCTAAGATACAAATCAGAAGAAATTGGCTACAATATGCAGCTGCTATATTGATCTTAATAATTTCTAGTGTTTCTATTACAGTATTTGTCAGGTATAATACGCCTCATGTTGTTTGTGAACAGATTATTCAACCTGGGAGTTCGAAAGCTACATTAACATTGGGTAATGGTCAATTATTTGTATTAAACGATTCAATACCTAAAACGATTAAAAATACGATTGGTGATATTGTAGGTGTTGATACGCTAAATACCTTGCATTATATTCCTCAAGTTAAAAGTGAAGAAATAGAATATAATACCATACAAGTTCCTCGGGGAGGTGAGTATAAATTGGTGTTGGCAGACGGTTCTACAGTCTGGTTAAATTCTCAAACGAAATTAAGATTTCCGATTGCATTTCATACTAATAAACGAGAAGTATATCTCGAAGGGGAAGCTCTTTTTGATGTAACAAGTGATGCTCAACACCCTTTTATTGTGCATACAAATTATTCATCTGTTAAAGTATACGGTACAATTTTTAATGTAATGAGTTATTCCGATGAAAAAGAAGAGCAAATGACCTTGGTTGAAGGAAGTGTTGCTTTGTTATACGGAGATAAAGAATTACTTATACGACCTGGGCAGCAATCTGTAATTACAAAGAATTCTAGAAGTGTAACTATTAGAGAAGTTGATGTCAATCTCTATGCAGATTGGAATAAGGGTGTGTTTCGATTCGAAAATATGCCTCTTAATGAAGTGATGCAAAAAATAGCAAGATGGTATGATGTGCAATTCTTTTTTGCCAATGAAGAGGTTAAAACCAGAAATATATCTGGAGCCATGAAACGAAATACAGATTTTGAAAAATTCATGGAATTAATTGGAAAATCAGCTGATGCAGAAATAAAGATTAATGATAAATCAGTACTAATAACTGGAAAGTATTAAAAAAAATCGAAGGATATATTAGCATCCTTCGATTAGTTCAATTCAACCGGAATGATGTACCAGCATTTTCCGGTAAATATTAATTATAATTTACAAATTTATGAAATTAAATCGAATGAGATGCGATCTCTTCTATCAAAAGATTCCGCTCAAAGCAATCTTAAGTACGAAATTCCGCTTTGTTTTATTGTTTAGTGTCATTTTTCAATTGTCAACGACATCGTTTGCACAAAAAGTAATTTTTGATAAAACAGAAAACAGTTACAAAACTATTTTTAAGGAAATTGAAGAGCAAACGGGGCTGATCACCATCTACAACAATAGCCAAATAGATATGGATCAGCATGTAAAAATTAGTTCAAATGAAGCTGAATTAGCAGATTTGTATAGTGAAGTCTTAAAAGACAAAGGTTTAATATTTGAAATAGGAAATGAATACACTGTAATAAAGAAAGCTCCTTCTGTTAAGGAAAATGTTCAAACAATAATAGAGGATAAGAAAATTACTGTAAAAGGAGTCGTTACGGATGAGAAGGGTGAACCACTTCCTGGTGCTGCAATTGTAATAAAAGGAACTACTAAGGGAATAACTACAGGATTTGACGGAGCGTATAACTTTCCTGATGTTCCAAAGGATGCAATATTAACTTGTTCGTTTCTGGGATTTACCTCTAAAGAGGTTTCTGTAGCTGGAAATGCAACAATAAACTGGGTGTTAAAAAGCTCGGTTAATGAGTTGGATGATGTAGTGGTTGTGGCCTTTGGTACACAAAAAAAAGAAAGTGTTATTTCATCTATAACTACGATTAATGTTAGTGATCTTCAGTCGGTTCCGACAAGTAATATAACAACGGCTTTAGCGGGACAAATGACAGGGCTAATTTCTTCCCAGAGCACAGGAGCACCTGGTGATGACAATGCACAGTTTTTTATTCGTAATGCGGCCTCTTTTGGTAACAATGTGCAATCGCCTTTGATACTTATTGATAATGTGGAAGTGGATTCTCGCCAGTTATCTCGTCTAAGTCCAGATGATATCCAAAGCTTTTCAATTCTTAAAGATGCTGCTGCAACTGCTTTGTATGGAGCACGAGGTGGTAATGGTGTAGTCTTAATTACAACTAAGGAAGGAAAAGAAGGAAAAGCAGTCATTGATCTTAGGGTAGAAACTTCGCTTTCTCTGCCTACAACCAAGGTTGATTTGGCTGATCCGATTGAGTATATGCAAAATTTTAATGAGGCTATCTTAACTCGAAATCCTACTGCATCACCGCGATATTCGATGGAAAAAATTGAAAGAACTCAGGATTCTAATCGAAATCCGTATGCGTATCCAGCTACAAATTGGTTGAAGGAACTAACTAAGGATTATGCAATAAATAAGAGAGTAAATCTTAGCTTGAGAGGTGGAGGAAAAGTAGCTACATATTATGTTGGCGGTTCTTACTCGCAGGATAATGGGATATTAAAAGTGGATAATGTTAACAAGTGGAATACGAATATCGATTTTAAGAAGTACACTTTACGCTCAAACGTTAACATTAAGGTAGAGGAAGGAACAAAACTTAATGTTCGTTTAAATGGTGCTTTTGATGATTATACAGGTCCAATTGGAGAATTAGGAGCAGGTGGTAGAAATACTTATTATCAAGCATTAAATGCTGATCCTGTATTGTTCCCAGCTACATATGCTCCAGATGAAGCATTTTCGTATGCTCCTTACTTATTATTTGGTAATAGCGATAAAGGACAATACACTAATCCATATGCTCGATTAATGAGTGGATATGAAGATAATAGAGCGAGTACATTGTCAGCACAAGTAGAGTTACTTCATGACGTGGATTGGCTTGCCAAAGGGTTGAAATTTAAGTTTATTGGTAATGTATCACGGTTTGGTAGTTTTAGTCTTCAAAGATCATATAAGCCATATTACTTTACAATACAGGATGGCGATTACGATCAACATGCTGATTCTCAAACTCCACAACATGATGGATATGAACTGTACCCAATAAATCCTGAGGAAGGAAGTAGGTTCATTGAATACTCGGGGGGTAGTCAGAAAGTTAGTTCTACAATGTATGGTGAAATGTCTTTGATATATAATAAAACTTTTAATGAGAAACATGACATTGGAGGTTTATTGGTGGGTACTGTAAGAGATTATCTTAGTGGAAGTAGCATAGGTGGTCTTATAGCTTCAATTTCGGGGATTGAAAGTACTTTACCTAAGCGAAATCTAAGTATGGCAGGTCGTTTTACCTATGCTTATGCTGGGAAATATTTTACAGAATTCAATTTTGGATACAATGGCTCTGAAAGATTTGCAGATGGAGATCGCTTTGGATTCTTTCCTTCATTTGGTTTAGGTTGGGATGTATCTAAAGAGGATTGGTATATGGATTTAGGCTTGGATAGCGTAATCTCTAAATTCAAACTTAGAGGTACTTACGGCTTGGTAGGTAATGACAATTTGGGTGGACCTAATAGATTTTATTATCTATCAAACGTAAATTTAAATACTAGAAATCAAGCTGGTCATTGGGGAAATGATCCTAGCCTAGGCCTTTATTCGAAACCAACAATCTCTATCACAAGCCCTGGAAATCCGGATATAACCTGGGAGATTACATACAAGGCAAATCTTGCCTTAGAGTTAGGGTTTTTTGACAATAAACTTTCTGTTGTTCCTGAAATTTATCATGAACGTAGGACAAATATTCTACAAAGAAGATCAAATATTCCGTCTACATTAGGATTACCATATGAACTGTATAGTAATGTTCAAGAGAATGTTGCAAAAGGTTTAGAGGTAGCAATGGATTATAAAGACCATATCGGTGAAGATTTATGGTTTATCGTTAGAGGGAACTTTACCTATGGTACTGCTGAAGTAAAAACCTATGATGAAATTGGAACAGAAAAAGCACCATGGATTTCAAGAATAGGGAATTCTCCTTCTCAAAATTTTGGATATGTTGCTGAACATTTGTTTGTTGATGAGTATGAAGTGGCTAACTCTGCCTCACAAGAAGGTTTTGGTGGTACTGTTATGGCTGGTGATATTAAATATGTAGACATCAACAAAGATGGTGTTATAAACCAATTCGATCAGGTGCCAATCGGACATCCTCGTTCACCTGAAATCCAATATGGTATGGGAGGGTCAATAGGATACAAAAATCTAGATTTTTCAATTTTCTTTCAAGGGCAAGGACGATATTCATTTTGGCTAAATCCTCATAATATGGCTCCTTTTATGCCAACTAATGGAGGAAATAGAGCTATGTTAGGATGGATTGCGGACAATCATTGGACAGAATCTAATAGAGATATGTATGCTCAATGGCCAAGATTATCTAATTCCAACAATATGGGAAATGCTAATAATTTCCAAACAAGTACATACTTCATGAGAACAACTTCTTATTTGCGTTTAAAGCAAATGGAAATAGGGTATACTTTGCCTAATACAAAACGTTTTGATTTAAGAGCTTATGTGAGTGGATCCAATCTGTTAACCTTTTCCAAATTCGATTTATGGGACCCTGAAATGGGTGGAAATGGCCTAGCTTACCCATTGCAAAGGGTATTTAATGTTGGTCTTCAAATTAGCTTTAAGTAAAACAATTTAAATATGAAGATTATGAGAGATATTAAAAATACAAAGATAGCCATAGCCTTACTTGTCTTAATGAGTTTCGGTCTTGTCTCATGTAGCGATTACTTAGATATATATCCTGGTGATAGCGCAGAGATAAAAGATGCTTTTCTCGATAGAAATGAGTCAGAGAAGTATTTAATGACTTGTTATGATCAAATGCCGAGTTATGGAACAGTTTATAGTTTGCCAATAACTGGATGTGATGAAATTTTTTATACAACCGAGGATATTCAGTTTACGGCCTTTGGTACTTTCCCAAGTTCTTATAACTACGGTTATGGTGGTGCAAATACTGCTAGTAATCCGTTTATGAATTTTTGGGATGGAACTCGTGGAACAAATAGTTTATGGGATGGTGTAAGACACTGTAATGAATTTTTAAAGCATATGCCTTTAGACGCTGGTGGACCTCCTAATATTAAGGAAGACGAACGTAAACAATGGATGGCTGAAGTAAAGGTTTTGAAAGCTTATTACCATTATTATTTGTTTACCTTATATGGTCCCATTCCAATTGTTGATGAGGCTGTTGCGACAAGTGCAGGTGTAAATGAATTTAAGATTAATCGGGAGTCTATTGATAATGTGGTAGATTATATTGTTGCTACTATAGATGAGGCTTTGCCTGATTTAAAAGATCATACGGATATTATTCTGACAACGGAAGCCGGAAGAATAACCAAAACGGTAGCTCAGGCCATAAAAGCTCAGGCTCTTGTATGGGCAGCGAGTCCATTGTTTAATGGGAATAGTGATTATAATGTGATTGACAATAATGGAAAGCAGCTTTTTTCACAATCGTATGATGAACAAAAATGGCAAAGGGCAGCTGATGCGCTGAAAGAAACTTTAGAATCGGCTACAAATAATGGTTTCAACTTGCACCTTTCTGACGGTAGTGAAATAGCAGGAGATACGCCTAGCCAAGAAACAATATACCGTTTAGGTGTAAGAGAAGCATTAGTTACACACTGGAATGAAGAAATAATTTGGGCCAAATATGAAGGCGGTGCGGCCGGCTTACAAAATTGGGCTCAAGCAGTTTATCCAGGTATTAAACCACAAGGTAAAGGTGTAGGGCAAAGACAAGCCCCACCATTGCATGTTGTCGAGCAGTTCTATTCATCTAATGGGGTGCCTATAAATGTAGACAACGATTGGATTGATAATGGTTGGTATACAGATAGATTTAATGCTGTAGCTGTAAGTTCAGAAAATAAAACAGAAGCCGTTGAAGGAGGTATAACGGCTCAAGTTAATCTTAATCGTTCTCATCGTTTTTACAGTAGCATTTGTTTCGACAGAGGTTACTGGGAAGGTTTAGGTTACGAAGAATCGGAGTTTAAGTCTCTGAGAGCACTAGCTGGAGAGGTAAGTGGAGCAATTGGTGTACAAGCTATAAATATGACAGGTTATTATTGTAAAAAAGTATGTGGCATCAATAACACTTTTACTAGTCCTGTCACTGGCCAGGGATATCAGTCAAGCCCATATGCATTCCCAATTATTAGATTGAATGATTTAAAATTACTTTATGCGGAAGCATTAAATGAACTCGGAAAAGATTATTCTGAAATTTTGCCAATATTGGATGAAATTAGATCAAGATCAGGAATATTACCCGTTAAAGAAGCTTGGGATAATCATACTAATCTATCGGATTATGATAATCAAACTGGTTTGAGAGAAATTATCCGACAGGAACGTTTAAATGAATTAGCTTTTGAAGGGACAAGATTTTGGGATACTAGACGATGGAAAACTGCTTTGGTAAATATGAATACACCAGTAAGAACTTGGAATATTTATGCGGACAATGTCGCCGAATACTACAATGTTGTGACTAAACTTCGACCATCTTATTCATTTAAGAATTATCTAATGCCAATTAGTGAAACAGCCTTGGTTAATAATCCTAACCTTGAACAAAACCCAGGTTGGTAGATAAATGTTAAACTTGAAAGACTAAAATGATGAAGAATAAAAGAATAAAAAAGAGATTTGTATCCAATGTTACTATAGTGATGTTGGTGACCATTGGCTTGTTTTATGGATGTAATGATTATATGGCTCCAGAAGCTTATGTGAAAAATGATGAAGCTCCACCTAAATTAGCAAGTGTAAATGTAGAGATGATAAATGGTGGTGCTAAAATTGATTTTGAACTACCTAAAGGAGCAAGTGATTTGCAGTACGTTAAAGCAACTTACCTAAGGAATGGAAAACTCGAAGAATCAAAAGTTTCTCGTTACTCCAATACATTGTTTGTTTATGGATTGAGGGATACATCTAAATTTATAAATGTAGAACTTACTATTGGGAATACAAGTGGTAAAGAGTCAGAAGCAACTACGGTTAAGGTAAAACCTTTAATTTCATCCCTTGATATTGCTTTGAAAACTATGCTTGTTGAAGAAACTTTTGGTGGTGTCCGACTACGATGGGATAATCCAACAATGGAGGCTACTGTTGTAAAAGTTTTTAGTTATGGCGTTACCGAATTTGAGGGAGAAAATGTTTTAACTGAAGTTTTTGCAAAAGATACAAAATTGACTAGGCCTGATTATAAAATTAGAGGAGAAATTATTGGTGGATATGACTCAATTCCAACTAATTTTGGATTTTTATTTAAAGACATATACGGAAATAAGACGGATACCATGTTTTTAACTAAAACACCAATTTATGAGAAGTATTTGGAACCTATTGCAGCGGATATTTTCCCTTTCGATGGTATAAATAAACATAGTGCTGCATTAGCAGAGCTTGACCCGACCCTTACCTGGGATGGTCCAAACTGGGGCAACAGAGCATCTTATAAGTTGTGGGATGGTAAATGGGATTCCAATGGAGATTGTTACTGGGCTGTGGCACATGATGTCAATAATTTAGGAGGTGAAGATGCTTTTTTAAATAAGAAAAGTGCCTTTGTTACTATCGATTTACAAAAACCGTCAAAATTGAGTAGGTACATGCTTCATAATATGAAAAATAAGCAATTTGTTTATAATGAATCAGCACCAAAAAAGTGGCGTGTTTGGGTGACACCTGATTTAACAGAAGATGAAGCAGAGGTATGGGGGCCTGACTCTAATTGGGAAATTGCACATGATTTTACAATACCTGAACCTCTTGATGGAAAAATTGCTAAGGAAGTTACAGATGCAGATTATAAAATTTGGAACGAGGGTTGGGAAGCTGACCTTTCTGATAATATAAACTATCCTGTTCGTTTTGTAAGACTTGAAATATATGAGGCATGGATAAGTGCTGTTGGTGGTGGTTGTCCAGCGGAATTCCAAGTTTTTGGAGCCCCTGAAGAATAATTAAATGGCGGACATAAAAATTAAAAAAATGAAAAATATATTATTATTTATAATGATCATTTTCGCATTTATTGCTTGCGAAGATGTCAACGACAAGCATGAGGAATATCTACTTGAAGGTTCCCCAACTTACGCAGGAAAGATAGATAGTGTCGATTGCTATTCTGGATTTTATAAGGTTAAAGTATCTATTTATCCTTCAGTTGATGTAAATAGGAAAGAGTTTAGAGTATATTGGAATAATTTTCAGGATTCTGTTGTAGTTCCTTATAATGAGGATTATTACAATGAAACAACAGGGTGGTATGATGTAATTATTGAAGGCTTCCAGTCAAAATTGATTGAAGGTTATACAACTCTTAGTTTCAGAAACTACGACATTTATGGGAATAAGTCGAGGCAATCAGAATCAACTGTACAAATTTATGGTAATGATTTTGCGTCAAATTTGTTGAGTCAAGGAGTAACAGGCTTCGATGGTCAGTATTTAAATTTCGCAAATCGTAATGGAGTGGTTGGTCTATTATTGGAATATACCACTAACCAAGGTACACAAAGTACTATTGAATACAAGCAGCCTATTGAAAAGTTAAAAATAATTGGCCTTGAATCTGACTTGCCTGATTTTAAAAGTAATACAAAAGTCAAATACAAATCTCTGTTTTATTTTGAAAAAACTGACTTGGATTCCATTTATGCAAGCAATTTTAGTGAGTCAAATCCAATCATCTTACCTGATCCTTTGATTCTTGAAAGTGAGCTTGTTCATAAATATGGTTTTGAGGAAACCTTTAGTTTTATGGCAGAAGTGTACGAGGGTGAATCCTTTACTTCGACCTCTGATCAAACATGGTGCACAGTTACAGACAATAATGAGACAGGCAACATCGAAGTTACAGTTACTGCCAATGCTTCTAGTTCTAGGACAGCAACAGTAACAGTGAGTGTAGATGGAAAAACAGGTGATAAGTTCACAAAATCATTTCAAATAACTCAGTCTGATGCTATTCGTTTGGATGATACCAAATCTGAATGGACAGAAACAGGCTTGGCTGATGAAAATGCAAGTGCATGGGGGTGGACATTACCACACTTGTGGGATGGAAATAACGGAGGAACAGGATTTCACACTGAAACTGTTTCACCACCAATTTTATTTTCTGTTAATTTTGGCCAGCAGTTACAAATCGATGGAGTTGAAATTGTGCCGCGTTCAACGAATATAAGAAATCCGGAAATATATGAGGTCTGGGCATCTAATACTGCTACAGAAGTTGGAGTAGAACGAGATTCTGATGAGTGGGAAACAAAAGCTGTGGAAGCAGGATGGGTTAAATTAAAAACTGTTGAATATGACGTATGGAAAGATAATAATTCAAGAATTGGGCATATTGGCGCTACTGAAAAGTATCAATATATGAGAATTAGAGTTCTAAAAAATTCGGCAGGTAATTTAGC
Source organism: Labilibaculum sp. (assembly GCA_016743925.1). Taxonomy (GTDB): domain Bacteria; phylum Bacteroidota; class Bacteroidia; order Bacteroidales; family Marinifilaceae; genus Labilibaculum. The sequence continues at coordinate 11,995 of JADGFH010000021.1, read as the reverse complement.
GCCTATGAATCTTATGGAAATGTCAATTATTGGATATGAATAGTTTAAGGTTATTTTAAGTTATTTTCTAAAATAAATTAGTTTGGAGGCTGTCTCGCATGAGGCAGCCTTTTTTAATTTTTTAAAGTATAGATGAATTGTCACATTATTAACGAAGAGCGGTTTTGGTTTACAAATGAATTAAATGTTGTAATCGATCGGTTTTGCTATTCACCTCTTATTTTCTTAACAATAATCTTTTAGGTTCAGGGCTAAAACTTTTCGGGTAAATCGTGCCTCGATACTCGAATTAGATGGATCGATCCACGAGGTACTGTGCTTATTTTAATACAAAGTGTGCTTCGATACTCGAATTTAGAGGCTTGAACCACGAAGGGGCATGTGTTTTTTAAGAAGAAGTATATTCCGATATTCGATTTACGAGCCTCGATACTTAATTGAAGCTAAAAAAGGCAGCGAAATTGAATTTGGATTAGGAAGTGTTGTGCTTGATGATATAATGAAGAATAATAAAGCGGAACTCAAACTAATGAGTTCCGCTTTTACATTTGATTGGTAATTATTCTTCTTCCTGGTTCCGTTTTTATGATTTGGAAAGAATTGTTTCAATTCCTCGTAAATTGGAATTGCTCTCTGCTCTTGTTCTGCTGAGTAGTAACTAAAGCACGGTAAAAGTCATTGTATCTTGATAATTGTCGTGATCTAAAAGAATCTTTGTGTCGCTTAATTTACGTTTAATCAAATTAATTGGGTATAAAAATAATTATTGCAAAACTTGCTGTTAATCAGTCTTTTTCTTTGTGCGTATCCGTACAAAAATGTTCTAAACCGTACATTTTATTTTAAATTGTTGTTTTGTTAAGTATTAGATAATTAGCAGTTTGAGAGTGTTGGCATGTAGATTGACATATTCTCCATGTAAACCAAACCTCTGGCTATGATACAAAGTTTCTTTAAAGTTGCCTTTCGAAATATGAGAAAGTACAAAGGCTATTCGTTCATTAATGTTGCTGGCTTGGCCGTGGGCTTGGCATGTGTGTTTTTGATCTATTTATTTGTGCGAGATGAGTTAAGCTACGATAAATTTTATCCAACTTCTAAAAATGTTTATCGTGTAGCCACAAAAATAAAAATGGGTGAACGTAAAATGGATGGCAATACAATTTGTGCTCCTTTTTCGCCTAATGCAGTGAATGATTTCCCAGAAGTAAAAGTAGCTACAAGAATAAATTTTTGGAATAATGTATTGTTTATTCATGGAGAGAAGCAATTCGTTGAGGATAAATACTTACGTACGGATTCTACATTTTTTGAGGTATTTCCTCGTCCATTTATTTTTGGTGATGCAAAAACAGCATTAGCTGAGAAAAATAATATTGTATTGACACGAACAACCTCTCAGAAATATTTCGGGGATGAAAATCCGGTTGGAGAGATTTTGAAAATGAGCGAGGATAAGCTTTTTACCATTAGTGGAGTGGTTGAAGATGTTCCAGAAAATTCTCATTTTCATTACGATTTGGTTGGTTTACTAAATTTAAGTGCTGAAGAGGAAAGTAATTGGTTTAGTGATTATATGCAGGCTTATTTTTTATTAGAGACAGGAACTAACTATAAGGATTTGGAGGCAAAATTCCCAGATTTTCTTGTGAAGTATATGGGGCCAAAATTGATTGAGGTTTTAGGGATTGATCTTGAAGCGTGGAAAAAAGAAGGGAATGAGTTTAATTATTACTTAGAGCCTCTTGAATCAATTTATTTAGAAACCACAACAGAAAAACAGATCGAGCCTGTCAGCGATATAAAATACATTTATATATTTTTTGCTATTGCTTTCTTCATTTTGTTATTAGCCTGTGTTAATTTCTTAAATCTAACAACTGCAAGATCGTATACAAGAGCTAAAGAAGTTGGCGTTCGAAAAGTGTTTGGAAGTGGTCGAAACATGCTCATGATTCAATTTTATGCTGAGACTTTTTTGATGTCCTTGTTGGCTGTTGTTGTTTCCTTCTTTTTGGTTGAATTGATATTGCCTTATTTTAATGCTATTGCCAGAAAAAATTTAACGTCCGATCTATTGTGGCAAGCTGAGTATTTTCTTTTTATGGTTGGAGTAATGGTATTCGTGGTATTGTTTGCAGGGAGTTATACAGCTATTTCATTGTCACGATTTAGAGTAATGAGTGTACTGAAAGGCGAAGTTCAAAAGGGGAAAATTGGCAAAAAAATACGAGCGATTCTTGTGGTATTTCAATTTACGGTTGCCATTGGGATTTTAATATCAGCATTTGTAATAAAAGAGCAAGTTGATTTCATGCAGGATAAAAAGTTGGGCTTTAATAAGGAACGGGTTTTGGTTGTTGATAGAGCATATGCTTTGGAAGATGAGCAAAAGCAAACCATTAAGGAGAATTTAAAGAAGTATTCAGGAATTGAAGATGTATCGTTTTCAGGAATGGTTCCAGGGAGAAGTACCAACGGTTGGTCTATGTATAAAGAGGGGGCAATCAATGAAGACTTGATAAATTTCCGATTGATGCATGTGGATGAGAATTTTATTGACTTGCTTGATCTGAATATACTCGACGGAAGAAAGTTTGATAAGAATAGATTATCCGATACGACAGTTTTTATTGCCAATGAAGCAGCTATTGCAGTTTTGGGGTATAGCAAAAATCCTGTAGGTCGATATATGTATAAACCAAGTTTTAATCAGAAAGACAGAGTGCCTTATGAGATTATTGGAGTTGTAGAAGATTTTCACTTCGAATCGATGCGCGATAAAATATTACCTATGTTGTTGACTTATAATCCAAAGTATTTTAAACGATACATGTTGGTTAGGTTAGAACCTGACAATATTATGGGTGGTGTGAAAATGGTAAAAAAGAATTGGGCGAAAATGACTACAGGTGAGCCATTTGAATATTTCTTTTTAGATAATGATTTTAACAATCTGTTTAAAGGTGAAGAAAGGGTTGCCAATATACTCAGTGCTTTTACCATTTTGGCTTTTTTTATCGCTTTACTTGGTTTATTAGGTTTAGTATCTTTTGAGATGCAACAAAGAGTAAAGGAGATTGGAGTTCGAAAAGTACTAGGTAGTTCTGAGTTGAGCTTAATGGTTATTTTGAGTAAAAGGCTTTGTTTACATGTTATTATTGCAAATGTATTTGCATGGCCGCTTACCTATTTTGCCATGCAATCTTGGTTATCGAATTTTATTTATCGCATAGATTTCCCATGGTTCTATTTGTTATTAGCTTTGGTGATGTCAATAGTTTTATCAGTATTAACAGTTAGTGGACATTCATTAAAAGTGGCTAGAGCAAATCCAATTGAATCTTTAAAGTACGAATAGTAGATGATTATACACATTTGAGAACTCTCATCCTGATTGAATGGGAGTTTTTTTTATGTCATATTTAACCATTTGGTTAAAAAATTATGGAGATTGTTTTGTGTTTAAATAAAAATCAATACATTTGCATTAACCAAACGGTTAAACCGGATGGTTTATTTTTTGAAAATCAATTAACCAAATGGTTAAATTATGAAAGAAAATAAAAAATCATTAGAAGCTCGGGAAAATATTTTAGCAGCCGCAAGGCTAATATTTGCGGCTAAAGGATACGCAGGTGCTAGAATGCAAGAAATTGCTGATAATGCTGGAATAAACAAGGCTTTATTGCATTATTATTACAAAAGCAAGGATAAGTTATTTGAACAAATATTTCAAGAAGCTTTGGTTAAAATCATAAGACCTCTAGCTTCTTTTCTTGCCGATGATTCAGAGTTGTTTCAAAAAATTAGGAACATCAGTCGTATTTATCATGAGGTTTTAATTGAATATCCTTTTCTTCCAAATTTCATTCTAAATGAGATAAGTACAGATCCTTCTCGTGTTCTTCATTTAATGAATGTCGAAGGTGTTTTAGTAGGACGAGAGAAAACATTTAAACAAATTGAAGAAGCTATAGCATCGGGAAAAATACGCCCTATTAACCCTCCCGAATTAATTTTGAATATCATTAGTTTGTCCATGTTTCCATTTGCCAGCCGCCCAATAGCCCAGGAGTTGATGTTTAAAGGTGTTGATATGGATGAAATGTTTAAAGAAAGAGCAGATCAAGTTGCTGATTTTGTTATTCAATCGATAAAAATATAAAATTTAGATATGAGAGTTTTAAAAAGTAGTAAATACGTTTTTTTACTGATCATCTTTTTTAAGATTCAAATAGGATGGAGCCAAGAGGAGGTTCTTAGTTTGGATCAATGTCAGAAAGAAGTTCAGGCGAATTTTCCCTTGATGAAAGGGAAGGCATTGTTAAATAAATCTTCGGAACTGAATATTGAAAACCTAAAGGTTTCGTATTTACCAAGACTTTATGCAAATGGAATAGTTAGTTATCAGTCGGATGTAACGGGAATCAATTTTCCAGGAATGGATACACCCAAAGCACCAAAAGATCGATATGCTCTTAATTTGGATATTGAACAATTGATTTACGATGGTGGAAAAACCAGAAGTAGAATTGAGGTAGAAAAGAAAAACTCAGAGGTTGATATCAATGATCTTGAAATTCAGATGTATCAATTACGAGCAAGAGTGAATGCTGCATTTTATGGCATTCAATTGGTTCGAAAAAGTAAATTGGTACTTGCAGATAAGCAAAAAACCATCTCGAATCGTTTGCAGCAGATTAAATCGGCAGTTGAAAATGGTGTTATTCTACCAGCTAATTTGAAAGTGTTGCAATCGGAAATATTATTAATAGATCAGCAGATTCTGGAACTAAATGCAATGGAAAAATCTTCATTTTCGGTACTTTCTGAATTAATGGGACGAAAAATAGATTTTGAAGTGAAACTTGAAGAAACCAAGTTTGAAGAAGAGTTGGTTAATGGTGCAAGTTTAGATGTAAAGCAAAGACCAGAATATTTTCTTTATTCAAGTCAGAAATCTCTACTCGAAGCGCAGAAAGAACTTTTGAAAAAGGATCGATCTCCCGTTATTACTGGATTCGGACAAGCAGGTTATGGAAATCCGACTTACAATCAATTGAAAGATGAGTTTGACACTTATTATATGGTAGGAGCAAAAGTATCATGGAATATTTTCGATTGGAAGTCAAATCGTCGAAAGCAAAAGCAGATTGTGTTTAGAAAAGGTTTAGTGGAAACGAAAGAGTTGAGCTTTACCCAAAATCAGTTAATTGAATTGGGAAATGAAACGAGTAAAATTAGAAAGTTCAATGTTTTGCTTGAAAAGGATGATGCGATAATTGAATTGCAGACAGCTGTTAGCGAAAGTTCAGCTTCTCAGCTTGACAATGGAGTGATTACATCGAGTGATTATCTAGAGGATCTAAATAAAGAAATTCAAGCAAAATTAAATAAGGAATATCATACCATTCAATTACAGCAATCTATAGCTGAATACAACAGAGTTAACGGAATTTAAAGAATAAGAAAATGAAATTTACTACAATATTAGCAATCGCCCTTGTATTCTTGACTTCGGCATGCAAGCAAAACGAAAACGAATCGGATGCTTATGGTAATTTTGAAGCAACTGATTATATGATATCAGCAGAAAATGCTGGGAAAATATTAGCTCTTGATCTTGATGAGGGAGACGTGTTTGCAAAGGCAAAACAGGTTGGCTTGATCGATACAACTCAATTGTTTCTACAAAAAGAACAACTGAAAGCTCAAAAGAAATCGATTGCCTCTGGTATACAAAATATTCTTTCGCGAATTGCTGTTTATCAGGAGCAAATTTCAATCCTTAAAAAGGATAAATTACGAATTGATAAGATGTTTGCCGATGGCGCTGCAACCAGTAAACAGGTAGATGATATTAATGGAAATATATTGGTTGTTCAGAAACAAATTCAAGCCGTGAAAACCGAGAATGCAAAAGTGTTCAGTAATTTGGAAAATGTGACTCGTAAAGTTGATGCATTAAACGATTTGATTGCTAAAAGTAAGATATATGTTCCTGAGACTGCTACGGTTTTAGAGAAATATCATGAAGCCTACGAAATGGTGAATGCAGGAACTCCTCTGTTTAAATTAGCGGATTTAAGTTCATTGGATTTACGTGTGTACATCAGCGGAGATCAACTTTCTAAAATTAAAATTGGTCAGGAAGTAAATGTTTTGGTTGATAAAAATGAGGAGGAGAATCACACACTCAAGGGTAAAGTGATTTGGATTTCATCTCAATCGGAGTTTACGCCTAAAATAATTCAAACCAAGAAGGAGAGAGTGAAATTGGTTTATGCTATAAAAGTAAAAGTTGCTAACGATGGTCGTCTGAAAATTGGGATGCCAGGTGAAATTAGATTTTAATACCGATTAGTATTTAAAATGATCCTTAACTGCACTCTGTTTGTTATTGATCTTTAAATATCTATCGGCATAATATATGAATCATTTAATAATTAGATGATATATAAAAATATGAATGCAAGTATACTAGTAGGTAATTTATCTAAAAGTTATGGGAATGTTCAGGCTCTAAAAAATATCAATTTGGATATTAAATCGGGAGAATTATTTGGGCTGATTGGCCCTGATGGTGCTGGTAAAACAACGCTTTTTCGATTGTTGGCGACTTTATTGTTGCCCGATGAAGGTACTGCTGAACTGTGCGAAATAGACAGTGTTTTAGAATACAAGAAAATTAGAGGCTTGCTTGGATACATGCCGGGCAAATTTTCGCTTTATCAGGATTTGAGTGTGATGGAAAACTTGCAGTTTTTTGCAACCGTTTTTAATACTCGAATCGAGGATAATATGGATATGATTCGGGATATCTGGGTGCAAATTGAACCTTTTAAGGATCGTTTAGCAGGAAAACTTTCTGGTGGTATGAAGCAAAAACTGGCTCTTTGTTGTGCGCTTATTCATCAGCCCAAAATTCTTTTATTGGATGAACCTACCACGGGTGTTGATTCTGTCTCGAGATCGGAATTTTGGCAGATGCTAAAGGGCTTAAAAGAAAGAGGAATCACAATTATTGTGGCAACTCCATATATGGATGAGGCTAATTTGTGTGAACGAGTTGCTTTAATTCAAGATGGTGAAATATTACAGGTTGATACACCATCCGAAATTGTGGCGCAATTCGAGAAAGAATTGTACTCTATAAAGAGCAATGACAATTATCAAACACTTCTTGATTTACGAGCGTTTGAATTTACGAACTCAGTCTTCCTTTTTGGGCAAAGTTTGCACTACACCGATTATCGTAAGGAGGTTTCTGAAGAAGAACTGAAGCAATATCTGGAAAACAAAGGGCGATCGAACATTGCTATTGAAAAGATAAAACCAGGTATAGAAGATTGTTTTATGGCATTAAGCACAAAACCTGAAGATGATGAATGAGAAGGAGAAAGTGATCCGTGTTAAAAACATGTACAAAAAATTTGGAGATTTTACTGCGAATGACGATTTGTCTTTCGAAGTATCGAAAGGTGAAATTTTTGGTTTTTTGGGAGCTAATGGAGCGGGGAAAACAACGGCCATGAAAATTCTTTGTGGTTTGTCTTTACCTACAGCCGGAGAAATAAAAGTGGCTGGATTTGATGTTTATACACAACGCGATTTAGTCAAACGAAACATTGGCTACATGAGTCAGAAATTCTCTCTTTATGAGGATTTAACGGTGTTTGAGAACATTCGTTTTTATGGTGGAATTTATGGTTTGTCGAAAGCTGATATTCTTTCAAAAGCAGATGAGTTGCTAGATAAATTGAATCTGCAACATGCAAGAGATAAGAGAATAAGTGGCTTGCCTTTGGGGTGGAAACAAAAATTAGCTTTCTCGGTTGCTATTTTTCACAATCCGGAAATTGTATTTCTTGATGAACCAACCGGTGGAGTAGATCCTGTTACTAGAAGACAGTTTTGGGATTTAATTTACGATGCTGCACGAGCAGGAATTACTGTTTTTGTAACGACCCATTATATGGATGAGGCAGAATATTGCGATCGGGTTTCGATAATGGTTGATGGGAAAATAGAGGCATTGGATACGCCTGAAATGTTGAAAAAACAATTTAATGTTTCCGATATGGATCAGGTCTTTTTGAGCTTGGCCAGACATGCGACGAATATCGAGTAAAGTTTAAAGAAAAATAATATACAGATGAATCGATTTATCGGATTTTTAAGAAAAGAATTCTATCATATCTTTCGAGACAAAAGATCAATGCTGATTTTGTTTGGAATGCCAATTGTTCAAATTTTGCTTTTTGGATATGTGATTAGCACTGACCTGAAAGATGTTAAAATGGCTGTTTTAGATCATTCTAAGGATGAATATTCTGCAGAAATCATTAATAAAATAACTTCATCAGGCTATTTTGAGCTAACAAATAATCTTGCTTCCATAGAGGAAGCTGATGCTGTTTTTAGAAAAGGGGATGTGAAGCTAATTTTAGTTTTCGAGCCCGATTTTGCAAAGAATTTAATCAAAAATAAAAGAAGTAATATTCAAATATTAACCGATGCGTCTGATCCCAATACAGCAAATTTAGAGGTGAATTATTTGCAAGGAATATTGCAGAATTACAATGTTGAAATTAATAGCGGTAAGAAAATGCCATTTACCATTCAAGCTAAATCGCGAATGTATTTTAACTCGAATTTAGAGAGTGTATTCATGTTTATCCCAGGAATTATGGCAACAATTTTAATGTTGGTTTCAGCCATGATGACATCCATATCTATTGCCAGGGAAAAGGAATTGGGAACAATGGAAGTCTTATTGGTATCGCCTTTAAACCCATTGCAAATAATATTGGGTAAAGTAACACCTTATCTTGGTTTATCATTTATTAATGCATTGGTAATTATCGGAATGGGCTATTTTGTGTTTGGAGTTCCGGTTCTCGGTAGTTTCGCATTGTTAATGGCCGAAAGTATTCTCTTCATTTTTCTAGCCTTATCAATTGGTATTTTTATATCAACAGTCGCCAAAAATCAACAGGTTGCAATGATGATTTCAATGTTTGTATTAATGCTGCCTACCATTATTCTTTCCGGATTTATTTTCCCAATTCGTAACATGCCACTACCATTGCAAGTGGTCAGTAATATTATTCCACCTAAGTGGTTTATTGTGATTTTGAAAAATATCATGCTGAAAGGTGTTGGCTTTGAATATATATGGAAGGAAACATTGATATTAATTGCAATGACAATTGGGTTTATTGGTCTTAGCTTAAAGAAGTTTAAAATAAGGTTGGAGTAATACGATTACTAATCAGAATGTGTCTTTATCTAGAGTTATTTCGGTTCTGTATTGGAATAATGCGGGCACAAATTGAAACAGCATAATATCGAAAGAAACAGTTATGAGAGTATTAAAATATTTATTGCAAAAAGAGTTTTTACAGATTTTTCGTAACAAAGGTATGTTACCAATCATATTTGTAATGCCAATTATACAGTTTTGTGTACTGTCGTTTGCGGCTACTTACGATATGAAAAATACAAATCTGTATGTCGTAGATAAAGATCTTTCGACTCATTCCAGAGAGTTGATTTCTAAGTTCAATGGCTCTCCTTTCTTCACGGTTAAAGAAATTGGCTTCTCGGAGAATGAAGCAGAGAAAGAATTATTTAGAGATAATATAGATGCAATTCTTGTTTTTAATGAAGATTTTGGAAAGTCTGTCGATTTAAAAGCAAAAGCATCTGTTCAGATTCTAGTGAATGCCATAAATGCTAGTTCTGCAGGCTTGTACAATGCTTATATAACTTCTGTTATAAGAGATTATAATATAAATGTAATGTCGAGTATGATAGAAGTAAGTAAAGACAACTCGCAAAATATTGTACAAGCCACCTATTCTCATCAGTTTAATCCTGAGATGAAGTACATACCTTACATGTTGCCAGGAATTCTAGTATTGTTGGTTACCGTAGTTGCTTTGTTTCTATCTGCAATGAATGTAGTGCGAGAAAAAGAGATTGGAACCATTGAGCAAATTAATGTCACGCCAGTGCGAAAATCTCAATTTCTGATGGCTAAACTAATTCCCTTTTTGGTGATCGGTTTTTTTGAGTTAGGACTAGGCTTATTAATTGCAGCATTTCTTTTTAAAGTTCCTTTTTTAGGTTCAGTTTGGTTGATTTATTCAGTGGCCTTTGTGTATTTAGGAACCATCTTGGGCTTCGGCTTATTGATATCTACACAAACAGATACCCAACAACAGGCAATGTTCATTGCTTGGTTCTTTATGGTGATTTTTTTATTAATGAGTGGACTATTTACACCGATTGAAAGCATGCCCGAGTGGGGACAAAAGCTGAATGTAATTAACCCAATCGCTTATTTTATCAAGATCATTAGAATGATAATGCTAAAAGGATCTGGTTTTTCTGATATCCTAAGAGAGTTTGCCATACTAGGATTATTTGCTGTATCAACTATATTTTTTGCAGTAAGAATGTATCGGAAAGTTTCTTGATGAATAATAGAGGACTAGTTGCTGTTTACCGATTGATAGAATGCTTTTGTCTATTTTTTTTGGGAATATTTATGCAAATCGGTTTACTTTGAAAAAAACCTAATCTTAATGTCTGATAAATACCTGAAATCAATTTACAATTCTGGTTGGAGAATAGTAATTATCCTTACAGTATTGTTACAAGCAAGTGTAATCCCTTTAGACTTTTTATTTAATTTAAGAAATCTGAATTGGTATCGTACGCTTGATTTAAGTATTTCTTTGATTTTCTTTCTGGATTTAATTGTAAATGTTTTAAGATACAGGGAAATTAAAAATCATTCGATTCTAAAAGATATCTACTGGGATTCATATTCGTCTAAGAAATTTTTCATTACTGATATCTTGGCAATGTTGCCTTATGTCATGCTTTTTTCGAATCCGGCTTTTCAATTACTTCGATTGTTTAAATGGGTAAGAGTTGTAAGAACTGCTCGCTTTTTTCAGATCAGAAATATTCGAATGTCCACAAAGATTTCTTTTTGGTTTATGCTATTAGGTTTTTTTGTGTTTTCGCATTGGTTAACATGTATTTGGTTGCAAATTCATGGTTTAGAAAGTGGCATAACGAATGTCGACAACTATGTACAGTCCTTGTATTGGGTAACTACAACATTAACTTCTGTAGGTTATGGAGATATTGTGCCTCATGGTAATTTAGAGATGCTCTTTACGATATTGTTGCAGATATTAGGAGTTGCTGTACTCGCTTTATTTGTTGGAGCTATGGTTGGCATTTTTACGAAGAAAAATCCTGCAGAACAACGCTTTATCGAGAATATGGAAAAGTTAAGAGCCTTGATCCATTACCAGCATATTTCCAAAAAATTAGAGAATAGAATAAGCGATTACTTTACGTATGAGTGGAAACAGAAACTAGGATACGACGAGAGTGAATTGATGGATGCTTTGCCTTATGGATTGAAGATGGAATTACAACTCGAGTTTAAGAAAAATGTAATAAAAGACATTCCATTGTTCGACTGTGTTGACAATCATTTCCTTAGGGATATCGCTCAATATCTTACGCCTATGACATTAACCCCGGGTGATTATCTATTTAGAACTGGCGATATTGCTAAATCTATGTTTTTTGTTCAAAAAGGGAAGATTAAAGTTCTTTCGGAAGATGAAAGTAAGCAATTAACAATTTTGCAAAAAGGGGACTTTATGGGCGAAATTGGATTGTTTAAAAAAGCACCAAGAACAGCAACAGTCAGATCGATTAGCTATTCGGATGTATACGAATTACAAAAGAAAGAATTCGATAAAGTTCTTAAGCGATATCCGCAAATAGCTGAAAAGATAAAAGCAAAATCGATATCAAGAGAAGAACGATATATTTAATAAGTATAAAAAGAAAGCATGCTATTCGGACATCATAAATTTCACGAGCCTTTACATCCTGAGTTTCTTAAGATTGAGAGAAAGCGCGTAGGCATTATATTAATAATATTTCTTGTTAGTAT
>JADGFH010000669.1 GCA_016743925.1 Labilibaculum sp. | reverse complement strand
GGATTATTAAAGATGATTTCCGAGGGTTAAATTTCTGTTTTTCAGAGCGTAAGTATTAATCTATACGAAGGGGGATGAGATGAGAATCTATTTGTTTTAAAACATACATTTTAACAGATAAAACCGTCTTAAAATAAATTTTTATTTGCAAATTTGCCTCAGGATTTGGAATAATACAAAAATTTAAAACGTTTGAAAAAATGAAAGTACACAACTTTTCTGCAGGCCCTTCAATTCTTCCTGATTTTACAGTCGAAAAAACAGCTGAAGCTATCAAAAATTTTGCTGGTACAGGTCTTTCTGTTATGGAAGTATCTCACCGTAGCAAAGAATTTGTTGCTGTAATGGATGAGGCTATTGCTTTATTTAAAGAGTTATTAAGTATTCCTGATGGATACTCTGTTTTATTCGTTGGTGGTGGTGCATCTACTCAGTTTTGCATGATTCCTTACAACTTGATGGTGAAGAAATCAGCTTATTTAAATACTGGAGCTTGGGCAAACAAGGCTCAGAAAGAAGCTAAGCTTTTTGGTGAAGTCGTAGAAGTAGCATCTTCGAAGGAAACTATTTACAACTACATTCCAAAAGGATACGAAGTTCCTGCTGATGCGGATTATTTCCACATTACAACTAACAACACCATTTACGGTACAGAGATTAAAGAAGATATGGATTGTGATATTCCATTGGTAGCTGATATGTCATCAGATATTTTTTCTCGTCCAATTGATGTGTCTAAATATGCATTAATTTACGGTGGTGCTCAAAAGAATCTTGCTCCTGCAGGTGTTACTTTCGTTATCGTTAAAGATGATATGTTAGGTAAGATGGATCGTCAGATTCCTACAATGTTGAATTACGAAACTCATATCAAAGGTGAGTCAATGTTCAATACTCCTCCTGTTGTTCCTGTATTTGCTGCTCTTCAAACTTTGAAGTGGATCAAAGAACAAGGTGGTGTATCTGCTATGCAGAAAATGAACAAAGATAAAGCTGCTGTTCTTTACAATGAGATCGATAGTAACCCGATGTTCAAAGGAACAGTTATTAACGAAGAAGATCGTTCATTAATGAATATCTGTTTTGTTATGACTGACGGGTACAAGGCATTGGAAAAAGATTTCTATGAATTTGCTACTGCAAAGGGAATGTCTGGAATTAAAGGACACCGTTCAGTTGGTGGATTCCGTGCTTCTACTTACAATGCTTTACCTAAAGCAAGCGTACAGGCATTAGTTGATTGCATGCAAGAATTCAAAAGCATTCACGTAAAATAAGTATAATAATAAATGGGCAGGAATGGGGAAATTCATTTCCTGCTTATTTGTCATTCAGTGCACGAGGAACGACTAAAGTAATTGGTTTAATTACTTCGATTTGGCTGGCAATGACATTTTATTTTTTCATAATTCAAATATCAAATAAAATGACAAAAGTATTAATTGCAACCGATAAGCCTTTTGCTCCTGCAGCTGTTGATAGTATCAGAACTGTTGTTGAAGGCGCTGGTTACGAGTTGGTTTTGTTGGAATCTTATACTGATAAAACAGATTTATTAGCCGCAGTTGCCGATGTTGATGCGATGATTATTCGTAGCGATAAAGCAACACGAGAAGTAATTGAGGCTGCTAAAAACTTAAAAGTAATCGTTCGTGCTGGTGCAGGATACGATAATATCGATTTGGAAGCTTGTACTGAAAATGGCGTTGTTGCTATGAACACTCCAGGGCAGAATTCAAATGCTGTTGCTGAGTTGGTTTTTGGAATGATGGTGTTTCTTGCAAGAAACGGTTTCAACGGAAAAGCTGGTGTTGAAGTACGTGGTAAGAAAATTGGTATCCACGCATATGGTAATGTTGGCCGTTATGTAGGACAAATAGCTAAAGGTTTTGGAATGGAAGTTTATGCTTTCGATCCGTTTGTAGCTAAAGAGGTAATTGAAGCTGATGGTGTTAAAGTTATTGATTCTGTTGAGGAATTATACAGTACTTGTAACTATGTATCTCTTCATATTCCTGCAAATGATAAAACAAAAAAATCAATCAATTTCGATTTGTTAAACAAGATGCCTGAAGGTGGTGTTCTTGTGAATACAGCTCGTAAAGAGGTGATTGATGAAGAAGGTTTGGTTAAATTAATGGATGCTCGTAAAGATTTTGCATACATTTCTGATATCTCTCCTGATTGTAAAGATGAGATTGCTGCTAAATTTGAAGGTAGATTTTTCTTTACTCCAAAGAAAATGGGTGCACAAACTGCTGAAGCAAATATCAATGCTGGTATTTCTGGAGCAAATCAAATTGTGAATTGCATCGAAAAAGGAGATGAAACTTACAGAGTAAATAAGTAATATTTGGAAAACAAGAGGAAAGTCATTTTCTTCTTGTTTTCTACCTTATATATTTGAATGCAATTTGTATTTAAATAGAGTACAACAACAACAAACACAACAAAAACACAGAACGCGATGGCTATTTTAAAACCATTCAGAGGCTTACGCCCTACAAAAGAAATTGCTAAAGATTTAGCATGTTTACCATATGATGTAATGAACTCGGAAGAGGCTGCTCAAATGGCTGAAGGTAAAGATTGTTCTTTACTACATATCACACGTGCAGAGATCGACTGCCCAGCAGGAACAGATGTTCATTCTGAAGAAGTTTATGAAAAATCAGTAACTAACCTAAAACTATGGCAAGAAAAAGGTTGGTTGAAGCAAGATTTGGAAGCTAAATTCTATATCTATGCTCAAACAATGGACGGACGTACACAGTACGGAATCGTTGCTAACGCTGCTTGTGAAGATTACAAGACAGGAGTTATTAAAAAGCACGAATTAACTCGTCCAGATAAAGAGGAAGATCGTATGATCTTGACTCGTTATACTGAGGCTAACTTAGAGCCAGTATTCTTTTCTTACAAAGCTGTTCCAGAGATTGACGCTATTGTAGCTAACATCGTGGAGAACGAAGAAGCGGAGTACGATTTTGTTGCTGAAGACGGATTTGGTCACCATTTCTGGCCTGTAAACGATGCAGCTACAAATAATGAGTTAGAAGAGTTGTTCGCAACTAAAGTACCTGCAACTTACGTAGCTGATGGTCATCATAGAACAGCTGCTGCTGCTCGTATTGGTGATGAGTTTGCTGCTAAAAACCCAAATCACACAGGTGATGAAGAGTATAACTACTTTATGGCAGTTCATTTTCCTGATGATCAATTAGCTATTATCGATTACAATCGTGTTGCTAAAGATTTAAACGGCATGACTGAGGCTGAATTTTTAGCTAAGTTAGACGAAACGTTTGTAGTAGAGTGTATGGGTGAAGAAATTTACAAGCCTGCTAAATTGCACGAATTCTCAATGTATCTTGATAGCAAATGGTACAAGCTAAATGCTAAAGAAGGAACTTACGATGATAAAGATCCTATTGGCGTTCTTGATGTAACAATTCTTTCTAGTCATGTATTGGATAACTTGCTAGATGTTAAAGATCTTCGTACAACAACTCGTGTTGAATTTGTAGGTGGTATCCGTGGATTAGGTGAGTTGAAGAAACGTGTTGACAATGGTAGTATGAAAGTTGCATTTGCATTGTATGCAGTATCTATGCAACAATTAATTGACATTGCTGATACAGGAAATATTATGCCTCCTAAAACAACTTGGTTTGAGCCTAAGCTTCGTTCAGGTTTATTAATTCACAAGTTAGATTAACGTTATATGAT
>JADGFH010000668.1 GCA_016743925.1 Labilibaculum sp. | reverse complement strand
AGATAATTATTCATTTTGGAAAAATATCAAATCGGTTAATTTTTCTGAAGGAGCACTTTATGATGTTTTAGCAGCAAATATTAAAGGAAATTTACAAACATGTAATGATAGTTGTCAAGTGATGGGATACTTCCAAGCAACATCTGTAGACAAATTTCAGAAGTTCTTTTTCGATGACGATTTTTCTCTGGAATTTTCAAAATATCCAGAAGAATGTAATACTATCGAATTTATATATTATCCTCCTAATCCAGATATATATCATGTACTCAGAACTATAACGGTAGATGGAGTTGGAATTCATATAGCTCGCAGAAAAGAATGTTATGAATGCAATATTGTTCATCCAACTAACAAGCCATCTTTTTGGCCATAAATTAAATCTTACTTACGATAAAATGATGCGGAAAATACCATATATAATATTAATTAGTCTTTTTTTTCTGAGCTCTTGCACAGAAAAGTTTTATCCTGAAATAAATTCTGATATCTCAATACTTGTTGTTGATGGAAAAATCACCAATAAACCTGGTCCTTACGAAGTTAAATTATTTAGAACTGTAGATTTAAACAAAACAGATACATTAAGTCCTGAACGTGGAGCAACTATTGTTATTTATGACAACAATGGAAACTCAGATGTTTTCTGGGAAACATTACCTGGGATATACAAAACCCAAAATCCAAATTTCAAAGGACAAATTGGCAACACCTATTGGATTGAAATTCAAACGATATCAGGGGAGAAATATGAATCAAATCCAGAAACCATACAAGCAGAGATCATAATAAACTCAATTTATGGTGAAGAAGGTGATATTTTACTTCCAGATGCAAATACAATAAAAGCTGCAAAAATTCTATTTGATGCGCACGATCCTACAAATAAGAGTAGCTATTTACGTTGGGAATATCAAGAAAGTTGGGAATGGCGTAATCCGTATTTTAAACCTAAATCCAATAATCCCTCAAAAATTTGCTTTCCCTATCAACTCTCAAACGATGTACATATTTTTGATGGTTCAGTCCAGGATATTAAAAATTTTCATCGTTTAAATTCAGCAATTATTAATGAAGATGAAGTAAAATTAAACTACGAATATTTCATTAATCTTTCCATGTATTCTGTAAGTTTTGAAAACTATCAATTCTGGAGAAAAATTAAAGAATCTATCCAACAAAACGGTGGACTATACAGTGTAATACCTGCAAATACAAGAGGAAATATTTGTGCTTGTGATACAAAAAATCCTGTTCTTGGATTTTTTGAAGCATCTAGTGTAAATTCAATGAATGCAAGTTTTTCAACCCAAAATTTCCAAATGGAGTTTATAGATTTCCCTCAAGATTGTAACGAGATTGAGATGAGATTTAAGGATGGCAGACCAGATGAAAGTAAATTCCATATTTTGAGGGATTATTTTGAAGCCGAAACTCATGTTTTTATTGTACGACAAAACTATTGTTACGATTGTAATGTTAAATATTCTCCCAACAAACCTTCATTTTGGCCCTAAAAAAAACACTATGAAAACGAAATTATTAAAATTATTTCCACTTATACTTGTTCTTGTTAGCTTTTTCTCAAGTACATTTGGGCAACCCCAATTATCCTCCAATCCTGAAACAATAATTAATGGAAGAATATGGGTTCCTAGCCATTCAGTTGATCAAGCTGACCAATTTCTATTTGAAAAATTAGAATTAAATGGGAGCTTTAAGTTTAAAGGACAACAATTCAACAACCTAAAATTCTTCTATGATATTTCTAGGGAACTAGTCATTACATCTATTAAAACAGAAAATAAAACAAAACGAAACATTGTTATAAATCCATCCTATTTAGAAGAATTTAATGTGAAAAACAAGAACCTGTTTTATCAATTTAAAAGAGGTGATCTGATTCATGAAGAGCTAAATTCTACACATTTTTATCAAGTTTTTTCAAATTCCTCAATCACCTATATTGTTAAGTACTCAAAAATCCGAAATCTTAATTCAAAAATTGGCTCAAGCACTTTCAACTATTTTAATGACAACCAATTATATGCCATACGCAAGGGTGTATTAAGCAGCATAAATAATAAGAACGATATCATCAAATTATTTCCTTTACAAAAAAAGGAGGCGAAGCAGTTCTTACGTACCAACAAATTAAAAATCAGTAAAAACACTCCACTTGATGCAATTCCATTTCTAATCAAATTTGATCAATAAATACTCGGAAAAATGAAAAAAACACTCATATTACTCTATAGTTTTCTCATACTTTCCCCTTGTTTTGCTAATGACTTACAAGAATACAACATTGGTCATAAGGGAATGACATTCATAGAATTTGCAATTGAATTAGAAAACAATTATCAGGTTAAACTTTTTTTTGATGAAAGTTGGGTAGACAATATTCAGCTTAAAAAATCATATTCAAGTGAATCAATACCTGAAATAGTAACTGATATTCTTGTAGGCACAAATCTTAGATTTCTTAGAAGAGATAATATCATCATTTTAACCAAAAATGAAAATATTAAAGAAGAATTTAGTTTACAGGAAAAAGTGAAAATTGCGACAGAAGAAATTGAATTTTCGAACGAAGAAAGAGACATTTCGTCGCTACAAGATCAAGAATATAAAATACATGAAATAGGAACTGCTTTGGGAAAGAAAAGAGTTAAACTTTTCGGCAAGGTCAGCCACTTTGAAAGTTCACAAGCTCTTAAAGGTGTTGAAATATTCCTTCCAAATCTTACAAAAGGAGTAACCTCTGATAAAGATGGTTATTTTGAGTTAGAACTTTCGCCTGGTTTTCACACCCTAAATTTTCAATATATGGGATTAAAACCTAGTTCTCGAAAAATTAACTTAAGAGGAGATGGACGTATTAATGTCCAACTTATAAGTGAAGTAAGAGCAATAAAAGAAGTTCGCGTATTGGCAAAAGATGATAAAGTAAAAAGAACATCGATGGGTTTAGAATATATCCAAGCTAAGGATATAGAATCTTTGCCATCTGCACTAGGTGAACCTGACATTATAAAAAGTACTACTATGTTACCAGGAGTAGAAAGTGCTGGAGAGGGATCAATTGGATTTAATGTAAGAGGTGGCTCTGCAGATCAAAATCTAATTCTAATCGATAATGCTCCAATCTACTATCCAGCTCACTTTTTTGGTTTCTTTTCTGCATTTAACAATGATATGATCCAAGAAGCTAGCCTTTATAAATCAAGTATTCCTATCCAATTTGGAGGTCGAATTTCATCAACCTATGACATACATTCCAACAATAAGATTACAGATGAAATAAAAGGTAAAGTTGGAATAAGTCCAATAACAACAAAAGCATTTATTAATTTACCGATATTAAAAAACAAATTATCGATAATGAATTCATTTCGATTCACTTATTCTGATTGGGTCGTTGATCAAATTGATTCAAAAGAGCTTGTTGATTCAAAATCTGATTTTTATGATTTACATGGGAAAATTCTTTTCAAACCCAACACTAATGATCAATTAGAGTTAAGCTATTACAAGAGTAAAGATGAATTTCAATTACATTCGGACACCCTATATAACTTCCATAATTTCGTAAGCTCTCTTAATTGGATGCATCGTTTTTCAGAGAAGCTAAAAATGAATAATAGTGCATATTTTACAAGTTTTTCGTATGATATGAGTTCTCGTGAAATTGAAACCAATGCCTTCAAATTAACGCATAATGTAAATG
>JADGFH010000667.1 GCA_016743925.1 Labilibaculum sp. | reverse complement strand
TGTGTTAAAATTTAAGGTCTTAGGTTGACAATTTAGTAATAATCAAGTTTTTCTATCATAATTTGTACCAAAGCAAATAAGCAGCTGGTAATGTGTTGCTTTAATTATAATAGATCAATTCAAGTGTAATAATTATTGTTCGAAAGTGGGCAAAGTGCTGTTCGGAATCGAACTTTGTTCATTCGTGTAAAAGCTTTTAGAATTAAGCTGTTACGAATTGTATTTTTAAGAAAAATTATTTTCTTTGTCTCGGAGATATGTTACTTAAAATCAATTGATTTGGACATGTTAATTTATCAAGTGAGAGAGCAGTCTGTTATTGCATCTTTAGAAGGCGTAAAGAGAATTAACGCTAATATTTCAGACTTAGTGAAGAAGGAGATAAATGAATTTATTGAGAAATCAGACCAACAAGTAGTACTCGATTTACGAGGAGTAAGCTTTATTGATAGTGAAGGCTTTTCTGCATTAAAAGCAATTGCTGAATTTGCAAGCGTAAACAATCAAATTTTTTCCTACATGAATGTTTCGGAAGATGTAATGGAATTGATTGAGTTGGTTGGAATGAAAGAGTCTTTTGTAATCTTCAAAAATTAAAGATCATTAAATTCTTTTGGGTATTCAACGCATCCAGTTATATCTGCCAAAGCATTTGGAGTTATTTCTTTAGCCATAAAAACATGATCAGCCACATCAAAAGGAGGAGTAACCTTAAAATTGGAGGCGGGAATAAATCCAAACGTTGGATAATATTTTTCGTGATCCAAAACAATGATTGATTGGTGTCCTAGCTTTTTTGCTTTTGCAATGCCTTTTTATACTAATTGGGATCCAATACCTAGACCTTGAAGCTCAGGAATAACTGACATTGGAGCCAATGCTAAAGAATCAAAGCTATCCTTTTCGGAATTAATTTTAATAGGAAAAAACAAGATGTGACCTATAATTTCATTTCCCATACAAGCCACTAATGAGAGTTCTTTGATGAATTTTTTATTTTTTCGCAGTCTTTCAATAAGAATGCCTTCATCTTTTTGTCCAAAGGCCATATCATTAACCATCGATATGGTTTTATAATCGTTCTTGTTTTCTGGGCGAATTTGGATCTTCATAAAAAGGGAATTTTAGATAGAAAGATAGTTAATTTAGAGAATACAAAAAATCCAACTAATGCGACGATTAGTTGGAATTGTATGTTCATATTTAGTAATTAAACCGATTCTCCAACAAGGGTAGCCTTGGTGCAAGAATTAACTTTTACATTAGCAAAATCGCCAATTTCAAAGTTTCCTTTAGGAAATACAATTACTTTATTTTGTGATGTTCTTCCATAAACATCATGTTCTGATCGTTTAGATATTCCTTCAATTAAGACCTCAAAAACTTCTCCAATATCATTTTGATTGTTTTCTAATGATATTTGATTTTGTAGATGAATCATTTCATCTAATCGTTTACTTTTTACATTTTCAGGAACGTTATCCTTTAGGTTTTTGTATGCAAAAGTACCAGGACGTTCTGAATATTTAAACATATAGGCTAAATCAAACCTTGCCCATTTCATTAGTTCTATAGTTTCCTGAAAATCTTCTTCGTTTTCGTTATGAAATCCACAGAAAATATCAGAAGAAATACCACATCCCGGAATTATTTTTCGAATTGCTGTAATACGATCTTTGTACCATTCTTGCGTATATTTTCTACGCATGTCTTTCAATACAGAGTCACTTCCCGATTGTACTGGTAGGTGAATAAAATTACAGATGTTAGAATACTTAGCAATTACGTGCAAGGTATCGTCACTCATATCTTTAGGGTGAGATGTTGCAAAGCGAATTCTCATGTTTGGAACCTCTTGAGCTACCAATTCTAAAAGTTCTGGGAAACTTACCTGCGATTCTGAATTTTTATAGACGAAAGAATTTACGTTTTGTCCTAAAAGTGTAACTTCTTTGTATCCTTTGTCCGATAAATCTCTTACTTCCTTTAAAATGCTTTCCGGATTACGGCTACGTTCTCTTCCTCTTGTGTAGGGAACAATGCAATAAGTACAGAAATTATTACATCCTCTCATAATCGAAACAAATCCTGAAATTGATGTTTCATCTATTCTCGAAGGACAAATATCTTTGTAGGTTTCCGTTAAGGAAAGCTCAATATTAATTGCTTTTTCTCCTTTTTTAGCCTTTTCAACTAACATTGGTAGGTCCATGTAGGCATCAGGTCCAACAACAATATTTACATTTTTTTCTTGTTCAAATAATTTCTCACCTAAACGTTCAGCCATGCATCCTATAACACCCACTAAAAGTTTTGGGTTTTTCTTTTTTAACTCGCTAAAACCTTGAACTCTACCTCTAACTCTTGTTTCAGCATTTTCGCGAACCGAGCAAGTATTTACTAGAATTACATCTGCTTCCTCTCTGGTTTTTGTAATTTGAAAACCATCATGTTCCATTATGGATGCTACTACTTCACTATCAGCTACATTCATTTGGCAGCCGTAGGTTTCCATAAATAACTTTTTATTATTTTGCTCCATTGTTGTATTTCACCAGTTAAATTTCGGTGCAAAGTTAAATTATCTCGATTGATTGACAAGGCCTAAGAGAATCATTTAGAACGGTTAAAAAATAGATCGATAAGATTTGATTTTGCTTTTTAAATTTATGATTATAATTAGTGGATTAATTCGTAATTTTAAAAGAAAGAGAATTGTTAATTTGTCATGAAATAATTAGTTGATATTGGCTTGAAAATAGTGTTTGTTGCTAAATATTTTTGTGTATTTTTATCTCGCAAATTAGAGATCTAAGAAGGAGTTGATTTAGAGTGGGTTTGAAGATTTTGTATCTGTTTTAGAAACCTATTTCTGTTTTGGCTAATGAAAAAAAAGGAATAGTTCTTGTGTTACGATAAGTAGTGTAAATGTAAAAGTAGACATCATGAAGCGTATTTTAGTTCCAATCGATTTTTCAGGAGATTCACTCAAGGCACTGAGATTTGCCATTTATTTGGCAAATAAACTTGACAGTCATCTTAGAATAATTCATGTGCAAAAATCGGAGAAATTTGAAATTCCATTTCATTTTGAAGAAATGAAAAATGAGATCATCCATACTGTGCAAGAATATCTAGAAAAATTGATAGGACTTCATTCTGCTGGCTATTGTGTCAAGAATGGAGTTTTTGATTTTAAGATAAGAACAGGAAGTGTTTATCGAGAAATTGTAAATCAGGCTAAGTACAGTGATGCGTATATGATTCTAATGGGAGCATATGGAGCGTCGGGCTTCGAAGAATTTTTTATTGGAAGTAATGCTTTTAAGGTAGTTCGTAATGCAAATTGTCCAGTTATAACGGTTCAAAATGAATTTACGAAAGGGCAATTGAGAACTATCGTAATGCCTATTGATGCTAGCACTGATACAAGAAAGAAAATTCCATTTGTAACAGATATAGCCTCAAAATGTAATGCTAAAGTTCATATTTTAGGAGTTCATGAAACAACGAACGCCCAAATTGTTGGGAAAATTGAACATTACATGAGGCAAGCAGAAGGGTATTTTAAAGAAGCGAATATAGAAAGTCTCTCAAGCCTTCGTCAGGGAGATAATAATACATTCTCTTCTCTTGATTATGCTCGGGAAGTAGATGCAGACCTGATAACAATAATGACAGAGCAAGCAGAAAGCTCTTTTAATATGTTTTTTGGTTCATATGCTCAACAAATGG
>JADGFH010000020.1 GCA_016743925.1 Labilibaculum sp. | reverse complement strand
CGAACTGAGTAGAATGTAAAAAACTTGCTACATATATTGTAGTTAGTATTTTAATTATACATGGGTTAGAGGCTGAATCATTGATTCAGCCTCTTTTTTATTGGTTTTTTTTAAACATCCTGATTAACTAATAAACATAGCGGTACATTTTAAATATAATTTAAAATGCCTGTTCGTAGAAATATTTCTCCTGAAAATTTGATATAAGATGCAGTATAAAAGCTGATTGATTAGTATAAATAACACAATTGAGTTGTAATAAATAATTTTTTTTGTGCTAATCTGTCTGAAATTTCATAAATTATATAGGAATTCTTGTAATTCAAATATAATAAACTAACCAAAAATTAAATTCTATGAAAAAAAATTGCATGACCAATCGTAATTGGTCTAAGCGGATTGTCTTGCTGTCTATGCTATTTTTAGCTTTTGGGATACAAGCATTTTCTCAAGAAAGAATTATAACTGGTACAGTAACCTCCTCAGAAGACGGATTAGGTGTTCCTGGTGCGTCTGTGGTTGCTAAAGGCACAACTGTTGGAACGAGTACAGATATTGATGGAAATTACAGTCTTTCTGTCTCTTCTAATGTTAATGTACTTATTTTCTCTTTTGTCGGTATGCAAACACAAGAAGTTACCGTAACGGGTAGTGTTGTAAATGTTGTAATGGAAGTTAGTGGCCTTAAGGTTGACGAAGTTGTAATTACAGCTCTAGGAATCAAACGAGAAAGGAAATCTCTGGGATATGCTGTTCAGGAGGTGAACAGTGATGAATTCAATACAGCGAAAGATCCTAATGTCATTAATAATTTATCAGGAAAAGTAGCTGGGGTTGTAATTAATCAATCTACGGGTGGTCCTGGTAGTGGTTCTTACGTTATAATTCGTGGTAATAACTCTTTAAGTGGAAATAATCAACCATTGTATGTAGTTGATGGTATTCCAATTGATAATTCAGGATTTGGTTCTGCTGCCGGTAATGGTGGTGGAGAATTTAAAAAAGCCGATTACGGAACAGGAATTTCCGATATAAATGCAGATGATGTTGAAAGTATGTCTGTGCTAAAAGGTCCCAATGCAGCTGCTCTGTATGGAGCTCGTGCTGCCAATGGTGTAATTTTAATTACAACTAAAAAAGGTACATCTAATAAAGGCCTTGGCGTTAGTATATCGTCTCATACTACTTTTGATACACCATTTATTTTACCTGATTACCAAAATGAGTACGGTCAAGGAACCGAAGGTGGAATTCCTGAAACAGTGGATGAATTAAAAAGAAGTGGGTCATGGGGACCAAAACTTGATGGTTCAAGCCAGTTGTATTACAATGGGGAGGATAAGGCCTATACTGCTCAACCTAATAATGTAGAAGATTTTTTTGATGTAGGAATAAGCGCATCTAATACTATCGCAATTGACGGAGCTACTGATAAGTCAAGCTTCCGTTTTTCTTACACAAACACCCATATGAATGCCATGTTTCCTGGTGCAGAACTAACAAAGCACAATTTTAATGTTCGTGTATCTGCTGATATAACAGATAAATTTAGCATTGATTCTAAGGTAACTTATTTCCAACAAGAAACGGAAGGAAGACTTTATCAGGGAACAGAAGGTGTTATGGCGTACTTATATGGAATGCCACGAAATATTCGTTTAAATGACCTAAAAAACTATTCAAATGAAGATTTATCAGTACTAACCTATTCTTCTAGTGGAGGAAATCCATTTAGAATGTTAGAGTATGATATAAACGATGACAAAAGAAATAGATTTATTGGTTTTGTGAAGGCCAATTATCAATTTACAAATAAATTGTCTGCTTTTGTGAGGGTTGGAACGGATTTTTTAACTCAGGACATAGATGAAGTAGAACAGTTTGGTCATCATTTTTATCCTGGTGGTAGATTCAATTACCGGGAGTATAAAAAGAATGAAACAAATATGGATTTCTTGATATCGTATAATACTGATCTTAATGAGGATGTAAATATTTCCGCTAATTTAGGAGGAAATATGCTATATGAAACCTTCAAAGTTTGGGGAGTATTTGGAGAGGATTTTAAAATTCCAACTAAGCCAACAATTGCAAGTGCTACAACTTTAACCCCATCGCATACACCTCTTCGTGAGAAAAAAGTACATTCTCTTTATGGAACTTTATCAACGTCATATAAGGATATGATTTATTTGGATGCAACTTTACGATCAGATTGGTCTTCTACATTGCCAAGTAATAATATACCATATTACTATCCATCGGTAAGTGTTTCTTTATTGGGTAAAGAAATTCTTGATCGTATTGGTGTAGATTTAGGTAGTACGGTTAATTTTATGAAGCTTAGAGCTAGTATTGCTCAGGTAGGTAATGATACTGGCCCTTACCAACTTGATCAAGGAATTTATAATTTAGAAACCAATGGATATAATGATCTACCTGTTCTTTCTAGACCAGGAGTGAAGTTGAATGATAATCTTAAGCCAGAAAAAATTACCTCATACGAAACTGGTTTAGAACTTCGTCTTTTTAATAATCGTTTGTATACTGATATTTCCTATTATCATATCAAATCTGAAGATTTAATTATGGATGTACCTGTTGAAGCCTCGACTGGATATAGTCGTTTCCGCGAAAATGTAGGAAAAATGACGAATAAAGGATTTGAGGTATTGTTAGGTGGAGTTCCGGTTAAATCTCAAGATTTTACATGGGATGTATCTTTTAATTTCGCGAAAAATGATAATAAACTAGAGGAATTAATTGACGGAGTTGAAGATTTTGAGTTTGCTAAAAATAATGGTGGATCAGTTGTTGTGAAAGCAGTAGTTGGTGGTGGATTTGGTGACATCTATGCTAAGACATGGAAAACCAATGAAAATGGAAAAGTAGTTGTTAATTCTGAAGGTCGACCACAAGCTAGTGATGAATTAGAAAAACTGGGTAATTATCAGCCAGATATAACTTTAGGCTTAACAAATACACTAAAATACAAGTATTTAACATTAAGATTTCAATTTGATGCTCGTATAGGTGGTGAAATTTATTCAGGTACAGATGCAAATTTAGATGCTTCTGGAGTTTCTGATCGTTCGTTAACATATCGAGGTACAGGAATTGTTGTTCCTAATGCGGAATACAAGGATGGTAGTGATAATTGGGTCGCTAATGATATACAGATTTCAGCTGAAAAATATTGGGGTTCAGTAAGTGGAATTCCATCGGAATATGTCTATGATCAAACGAATGTTCGACTTCGTGAACTCTCTATAACTGCTGAACTTCCTAAAAAATGGATGGCTAAAACAGGATTTTTAAAGAGTGCTAATGTGAGTCTTATAGGTCGAAATTTATTTATGATTGCAAAAGATTTCGATAATTTCGATCCTGAATCCTCTTACAGTACAAGTAGTTTTTCTCAAGGTTTGCTGTATTATACTGCACCAACTACTCGAAGTCTTGGTTTTAACGTAAATGTTAAATTTTAATTCGTGAATGTTATGAAAAAAAATGTCATATATATTATAGTACTGCTTTTTGGATTTGTAATCTTCAATTCATGTACCAGTGACTTTGAAGATATTAATACTAATCCGACTGCAATAACGAACGCAGAAGCATCAGGTGCTCCTTTCCTTACGAAAGCTCAATATGGGCTTTTTGGGCCAAACAGATTTCCCTACTGGCGAGCCCAGTTAATTCATGCTGATAGATATGCAGGTTACTTTTGTTTTGGTTTTAATGGTTCTTGGTGGAGTGATGGATTAGGATATTCATTTAATGGTGGATATACTGATGCTACTTATGATTATTTTAATGGACATTTTGGGGTTGTTGATAATTTTATTAAGCTAACAAATGCAGGAGGTGATTTTGAAAATGATCAAATGTATGCAGTTGGATTAATAATGAAGTCGCTTTATTATCAAAACTTTACGGATGTTTTTGGAATGATACCTTATAGTCAAGCTGGTGATGCCAATTTTCCAACACCAAAATTTGATTTGCAAAAAGAAATTTATCAGGGAATCATAGCCGATTTAAATAGTGCTATTTCAATTATTGGTGATAATGAAAAAACAGGTGTGGCAGTTGAAGATTTAGGAGCTAATGATTTGTTTTTTAACGGAGATCTGCAAAAGTGGAAGCGTTTTGCGAATACTCTAAAGCTACGAGTTGCATTGAGAGCTTATGGTGCTCCTGATGCTGGGTTTGCTGATGCAGCGATAAATGAAGCGCTTGCAGCCGGATTACTAGGAGATGGTGATGATGTATTACTAGCCAAAGATAATGATATTAACCAATGGACAAGTTCAAGTTACGGAGATGTTTGGTACCGATTTGGAGGATTAGGTAGTAAGTGGAAGGTAAGTAAAACAATGGTTGACTTTTTGCGAGACAATGATGACTCACGTTTGGCTAAATATGCTCAAACTGTTCCGGCACAAAATGGTGATAAAGTGAAATTTACAAAACCGGAAGAAACTGATGTTGCCGATTATGAGGATCGAGTAAATTTTGTATTAATGCAATTGGATGATGCCGGTGCGACTTATACTAAGACAGAGCATCTGCCAGACAGTATCATTATTGTTTTAACAGATATTGGAGGAAAATATATTGGACAACCATCACGTTTAAATGGCGATGTATATACGCATGTAAAGTGGGAGTTATTTTCAGATCCTTCAGAAATAGTAATTGGAGCAACTGGCTTTGATGATAACAATATTTTTCCTGAGGTTGTTCTGTCTTCTGCCGAGTCGTATTATCTTCAAACAGAAGCAGCATTACTCGGATTTGGTTCAGGTAATGCCCAAGCTTTATTTCATATGGGAATAGAGGCGGCATTCTCATTATGGAGTGCTACTCCAGGCGAATATCTTTCTAAGGATGTAGCAATGTTAACAGGTAGCTTGAATGAGAATTTGGAGAAGTTAATGACGCAACGTTGGGTTGCTAATTATACTGCTGGCTTTGAAGGATGGGCAGTTGCTCGTAAATCAGGATATCCTGTGGATGTAGCCAATGGAGTACCATTTGATGAGGCTTTATTTTATAGTATGGGAGATTCCGATTTAAACGGTAAATATCCTAAACGAATGAAGTATGGTTCAAGTGTACAATCCAAGAATGCAAGTGGATATAATCAAGCTCTTTCTTCGCAAGGAGCAGATGGACAAGGTACACGTTTGTGGTGGAATCCTGAATGAAAATTTTAGAAGTTTATTAATAATAAAAAGGGAACTATTCGATAGAATAGTTCCCTTTTAAAAGTAAATAATTTATAATATTATTTAGCTGCTTGTGCTTTTCCAACAACAGCTTTAAATGCTTGAGGATGGTTCATTGCTAAATCAGCCAAAACCTTACGGTTAATTTCGATATTAGCTTTGTGCATCAAACCGATTAATTGTGAATATGACAAACCTTCAAGTCTGGCAGCAGCATTAATACGCTGAATCCACAATGCTCTGAAATTTGATTTCTTCTTCTTTCTATCACGGTATGCATACTGCAAACCTTTTTCCCATGTATTCTTAGCTACCGTCCATACGTTAGCTCTTGCACCAAAGTTTCCTCTAGTTTCTTTAAGAATTTTCTTTCTTCTAGCTCTTGAAGCTACAGAATTTACTGATCTAGGCATTTTTTCTGTTTTTTGAATGTTAGCGTTCCATTTAAGGACTCTTTTGTGCTAAGCAATCGATTAATAAACTTTAAAAATCAAATGTTGATTTTTACAACATGTTAAGCATTAACTTAACGTTTTTCTGGTCTGCTTTATTTACAGTACCAAAGTAAGTAAGATTTCTCTTTCTCTTTTTGCTTTTCTTAGTCAAAATGTGACTTTTAAAAGCATGCTTTCTTTTGATTTTTCCAGATGCAGTCAAAGTAAATCTTTTCTTTGCGCTGCAATTTGTTTTCATCTTAGGCATCGTACAAACTGATTATTGATTATATAAATTACTTTACTTTTTCTTTGGTGTTATGAACATGGTCATACGTTTTCCTTCCAATCTTGGAAGTTGTTCAACCTTTCCTAACTCTTCAAGATCCTGAGCAAACTTCAATAATAGAATTTCACCTTTATCTTTAAAAAGTATTGAACGCCCTTTAAAGAATACGTAAGCTTTCACTTTAGCTCCTTCGTTCAGGAATTTAACAGCATGCTTCAATTTAAAGTTATAATCATGTTCGTCGGTATTTGGACCGAAACGAATTTCCTTAACAATAACTTTGACAGCTTTTGCCTTCATTTCCTTCTGCTTCTTTTTCTGCTGATAAAGAAACTTCTTGTAATCAGTGATCTTACAGACAGGTGGATCGGCTTTAGGTGAAATCTCAACCAAATCCAATTCTTGATCTTCAGCAAGTTTTAATGCTTCCGAAATAGAAAATACACCTGGTTCTACGTTTTCTCCTACAACGCGAACACTTCGAGCTCTAATAAATTTATTGATTTTATGTAGAGCTTCTTGAGGTTTTCTTTGTCCTCTGTTGTTTCTGTGATGAAATCCAGCTATGGCTAGGTCCTCCTAATTAAGTTAATACTTTTCAATAGAAGACATTTGATCTTCTACTTGCTTATTTATGAAATCTGTAAATTCCTGAATGCTCATAGTCCCCATATCACCTTCTCCTTGTTTACGAACTGAAACAGTACCATCGGCAGCTTCTTTTTCACCAACAATAATTAGGTATGGAGTCTTTTTCAACTCGTTGTCACGGATTTTACGTCCGATCTTCTCGTTGCGTTCATCTAATACGGCGCGAATATCGGAATTATTTAACGATTTTGAAACTTTTTTCGCATAATCATTATATTTTTCGCTAATAGGCATAATTACAGCTTGTTCTGGAGTAAGCCATAATGGAAATTTACCACCAGTATGCTCCAGTAAAACAGCTATAAATCTTTCCATAGAACCAAAAGGGGCTCTGTGAATCATGATCGGGCGATGTTTTTGATTATCACTACCTACATATTCTAATTCGAAGCGTTCTGGTAAGTTGTAATCAACCTGAATTGTTCCCAGCTGCCATTTACGACCAATTGCATCTTTGATCATAAAGTCAAGCTTAGGACCATAGAATGCAGCTTCTCCGTATTCAATAACAGTATTTAAGCCTTTTTCTTCAGAAGCCTCAATAATTGCTTGTTCAGCTTTATCCCAATTCTCATCACTACCAATATATTTAGAACTTTTTTCTTTATCGCGTAAAGATATTTGTGCAGTATAGTCTGTAAAGTTAAGCGCTTTAAAGATGATAAAGATAATATCAATAACTTTCTTGAATTCCTCTTTCAACTGATCTGGAGTACAGAACAAGTGAGCATCATCTTGAGTGAAACTTCTTACACGTGTTAACCCGTGAAGTTCTCCACTTTGTTCGTAGCGATATACAGTACCAAATTCAGCATAACGAATTGGTAGATCTTTATAAGAACGTGGCTTAAATTTGTAAATTTCACAATGGTGAGGGCAGTTCATTGGCTTCAATAGGTATTCTTCGCCTTCCTGAGGTGTTTGAATTGCCTGAAATGAATCTTCACCATACTTTTCGTAGTGACCTGAGGTTTTATAAAGATTAATATTTCCAATGTGAGGAGTAATAACTTGCTCGTATCCGAATTGCTTTTGAACTCTCTTTAGGAAATTCTCTAAGCTTTCTCTTAATTGAGCACCTTTTGGTAACCACATTGGCATTCCCTGACCCACATTTTGTGAGAAAGTAAACAATTCCATTTCTTTACCTAGTTTTCTATGGTCGCGCTTTTTAGCTTCTTCCATCATCACTACGTACTCATCTAGAAATTTCTTTTTAGGGAAAGTAATACCATAAACACGTGTTAGCTGAGGTCTCTTTTCATCACCTCTCCAATAAGCTCCAGCAATAGAATTTAATTTGATAGCCTTAATATAGCTTGTATTTGGTAAGTGAGGTCCTCTACATAAATCTGTAAATTCACCTTGCTTGTAAAAGCTAATTGTACCATCTTCTAATTCGTTGATTAACTCCAGCTTATACTCTTCATTTTTCTCTTTGAAAAAAGCAATAGCTTCATCTTTCGTTACATCAGTACGATTATATTCATTCTTGCATCTAGCAAGTTCGAGCATTTTTTGTTCAATCTTAGGAAGATCCTTGTCCGTAAGAACATCTCCGTTTCCTAAATCAACATCGTAGTAAAAGCCCATTTCAATAGCAGGACCGATACCAAATTTAACACCAGGATAAAGTGCTTCTAAGGCTTCAGCCATAAGGTGAGCAGAACTATGCCAAAATGCATATTTTCCTTCTGCGTCATCCCAAGTATGAAGCTTAATGCTAGCATCTTCGTTTATTGGACGAGTAATATCCCAGATGTTTTCATTTACAGTTATGGATAAAACTTCCTTTGCAAGTCTATTGCTTAGGTTTCTCGCAATGTCAAGACCAGATATTCCAGGCTCAAACTCTTTTACGGTGTTATCCGGAAATGTAATTTTAATCATTATATCGTTTTAAATATTCATTTTTATTTCGGTCTACAAAGATATAACTTTCTCTCTAAATCATAGCTGAATTATGCGGTCAATATTCAGGAATTCAAAAGAATTGCAGTCCTTTTTTACTTAAAACTCAATTTAGAACTTAAGTTTTGGAACTTTAAAGCGACTTGGATGATTCGTTAAGCTTGGATTAAGTATGCTTTTAAGTTTTATTAGTTGATTATGAATTCAAATTATAGGGAAAGGAATTTTTCTTTTCTATAAAAAAGTAGAATCTTTGAAAAGGATTAGAAAAACAACATTTACTAATGGTAAAAAATTTAAATATTATGAAGATTAATTGGCATATTCTTGTCTTAAGTATGTTATTGACTTTTAATTTTTCTGGCTTCTCGCAGGAGGGAAGTAAGAAAATTACAATGGAAGATTTGATGTTACAGGGAACATTTGGTCAGAAATCGGTTAATGGATTGCGTTCTATGAATGATGGCATTCATTACACTACATTGGAAGAGGGCGGAAGCAAAATTGTAAAATATAGTTATGCAAGTGGTGATCTTGTAGATGTATTGTTGGATTTAAAAGAGATGAAGGATGCAAAAATCCAAGCGATTAAAGAATATGAGTTTAGTGCCAATGAAAGTCGAATTTTGTTAATGACAAATTCGGAAAGAATTTATCGTCGTTCATTTACTGCTGATTATTTCATATTCTCCTTTAAAAATAAAGAATTGGTTTCTCTATCGGAAAATGGAAAGCAACGATTAGCAACTTTCTCTCCTAATGGAAATCGGATTGCTTTCGTTCGAGATAATAATTTGTTCATTCATAATGTGTTGTTTGGTTCTGAAATCAGAATTACAAAAGATGGAGAGTGGAACAAGATTCAAAACGGAACACCAGATTGGGTTTACGAAGAAGAGTTTGAGTTTAATAAAGCATTTGCATGGTCGCCGGATAGTAAATTTCTTGCTTACATGAAATTTGATGAAAGCCAAGTGAAGATGTTTAATATGAATAAGTTTGAAGGTTTGTATCCTCAGGTTAAAGAGAATGCTTTGTATCCTGAAAACTATGCTTATAAATATCCGAAAGCAGGAGAGAAAAATTCAACTGTTGAGGTTATGGTATATAATGTAGAGGATCGTATTACCAAAAGAATGAATGTAGGAGAGGAGACAGATCAGTACATTCCTCGTATTAAATGGACTCAGGATCCTAAAATGTTGAGTATTTATCGATTGAATCGTCATCAGAATAAATTGGAGTTTTTGTTGGCTAATGCAAGAACCGGAGCGTCTGATGTGATGTTTACCCAAGAGAATAAATACTACGTAGAGGAGGGGAATTTCGACTACCTTTCTTATTTAGAGAATGGTAAACAATTTATCTATTTAGATGAAAAGGATGGTTTTAATCATTTGTATTTGTATGATATGGCAACTGGAAAAGCGGTGCAGCAAATTACAAATGGTGACTGGGATGTGACCGATTACTTAGGTTTTGATGAGAAAAAGCAAGTTTGCTACTATGAGTCTGCAGAAGTTTCTCCAATGGATCGAAACGTATATTCGGTAAAGCTTAATGGAACAAGTAAGAAGTTGATTACTCCTGAAAAAGGAACGAATAGAACTGTTTTTAGTAATGGGTTTAAATATTATATCAATTATTTCTCAAGTGTAAGCCAGCCAAATACAGTTAGTTTATTTAGTAGTAAAGGCAAGAGGGTTCGTGTGTTGGAAGACAATAGCGAATTGGTTGAGAAATTAAAGGCGTATCAGTACAATACGAAGGAATTTACAATGGTTCCTGCTGCTGATGGTATGACGATGTTGAATGCTTGGATAATTAAACCTTTCAATTTTAACTCTTCTAAGAAGTATCCAATGATAATTACACAATACAGCGGACCTAATTCGCAAAGTGTAAAGAACAGCTGGAGCTTCGATTGGTACCAATATTTGGCGCAAGAAGGATATGTTGTTGTTTGTGTTGATCCTAGAGGAACGGGAGCAAGAGGACAGAATTTTCGCAAGTGCACTTACATGCAATTGGGACGATTAGAGTCGGATGATCATATTTCGGCAGCTCGTTCTCTAGCAAAAGAAAGCTTTATCGATGAAAATAAAATTGCTATTTGGGGATGGAGTTATGGAGGATTTATGTCTTCGCTTTGTTTAGAGAAAGGTGCTGACGTATTTAGTGCAGCAATTGCTGTTGCACCGGTAACCAATTGGAGATATTACGATTCGGTTTACACCGAAAGATTCATGAGAACACCTCAGGAAAATGAAAAAGGGTATGACGACAATTCCCCCATCAATCATGTTGATAAGTTAGAAGGAGCATTATTGCTTTGCCATGGAACTTCAGATGATAATGTGCATGTTCAGAATCTGTATGAGTTATCAGAACGATTGGTACAGGCTGAAAAGCAGTTCGAAATGCAAATTTACACCAATAGAAATCATAGTATTTATGGTGGAAAAACCAGATTGCATTTGTACAAGCGATTTAATAAGTTTTTAAAAGATAATTTGTAGTCATCTACAGCATGTAAATATAGAAAGAGGAGATTGTTTTAAATATTTTCCTCTTTCTTTTTGTCCAAATACTCAGAATTTTAGACCTGTTTAGGAGGAGTTGTTGAATCTTTTTTACTGATTTTGCTTGTCAAAAAGACTAGGAATATCTATATTTGCATCGCTAAAGATAAGAACACATGTTCTGATTAGTATGCGAGAATAGCTCAGTTGATAGAGCACAACCTTGCCAAGGTTGGGGTCGCGAGTTTGAGTCTCGTTTCTCGCTCGAAGATTATTGAAGTTTTTCCTTTCTTTCAATAATTAGAGTTTTTAAAAGGAAAATGCGAGAATAGCTCAGTTGATAGAGCACAACCTTGCCAAGGTTGGGGTCGCGAGTTTGAGTCTCGTTTCTCGCTCAGTTAAAACTGCTTCATTTACATGGAGCAGTTTTTTTTATCTCCATACTTTTAGCCTCAAAAAGAAATTCCCAAATCCAAGCTAGTTAAAAAGGCTTCTAATCCATCACTTCTTTTGTAGTAAGCAGTTCGCACATTAATACTCTTCAATTGAGCAATTTTAGCTTTCCTGAATGGAGATTTGAAATTTGTTATTCCTGAATAAGGAGAATAGGAAATCCCCAAGCCGTATTTATAGGAGTGTAGTTTTGATAAATCGTAATCGGATGTGTAGTAGGAGGGTGTTGATAATACATCTACGCCGCCAAATGGGACAAAATCTTTTGCTGCACTTTGCGTATGATATCTAATAAAGGGAGCTAAAATTAAGGATCGTGTTGCTACGAAAGGTGTTTCGAGACTAATGGTGTGCGCTTGTATTCCCCATGAATCCGTATAGAATCGATAATAGGTTTTTAAACGAATTAAATCATTTAAATAGTGATGGCATCGGATCGATATGGGAAGTTTAAACCTTTTATCGCGCAACAGTTCCAAATGGCTGAATTCCTCTAAATCATCAAAAGGTTTATCTAATGCATCATTAAAAAATACGCGATGAAAGGGAGTGGAGAGTAATCCTGATTGAAAAACCAGTTCGCTTGAAATACTAAATTGCGATTTTTGATTAATCACTTGTGAGTAGGAGAGTTGTAAACTTGAAGTCTTCCTGATATCTTCTTTTAATTTTTCGGTTTTTCTTCGAAGTTCGTAAGGATAGATCAATTTCCAGTTGTCCCTGAAATATGTTGCTCCTATGCTAAAACTTTTGTTCCGGTCGGCAGAATTTAGAATGTATTTCCCACCAACACTTATTGAGTTGATGTCCGATTCGATTGAAAAGCCAAGCATTAAGCCATATTTGTTATTGGATTGCTTAAGTGCTTTTGTGTAATCAACGTTTATATGTGCTCTGCCATCTTTGCCCGAAGCAGACGATTTGTGTGTTTTGAAATAATCAATGTTATCCGTAGAGGCTGAAGTGTAAGCATCAACACCTATTTCTAAATTGATATTGGTAAGGCTATCAGGAAGTAAATGAATTACGATGGCGCTTGTGTAGTTTGTCAGTTCTTCCGTTCCAGTTCCACCGGTAACTGGAGAATGATCACCATCTTGTGTGTAGTAGTTGAACAGGAAATTCACTTCCGTATCTTTTGTTTCACTTTCTATTTCTTTTTCAGATTGGCTTGTTTGCGCATGAATAAAACTGCTACTGATAAAAAATAACAAAAGGAAGAGAAGCGGTTTGATTTTAATCATCCACATAAGATAAAAAAAAATGCCTCGAAATCCGAGGCATTTTTTATGAGATGATTTTCAATTAGAATGTAAAGCCAAAATCAAGGCTAACCATCCATGCATTTAAGCCATCACTACGGTCGTAATATGCAGTTCGTAAACCAATGCTTTTAAGTTGAGCTGTTTTGTTTCTTCTAAATGGAGATTTAAAGTTACTAACACCCATTACAGGAGAGTATTGGAAACCAACACCAACCTTAAGGCTGTTGAAGTCTGATAAATCGTAATCTGAAGTATAGAACTCAGGTGTATTACTTGCGCTAGCTTGTCCAAATTCGTAGAAATCATCAGCAGCAGTTTGCGTGTGATACCTTGCAAATGGCGACACAATAAAAGATGGAGAAACCATTATTGGCAATTCTACACTTGCTGTGTGAGCCGATATTCCCCAGCTATCTGTATAAAAACGATAGAAGGTTTTTAAGCGAATAAAATCACTCACATAGTAATTCCAACGCATCGAGATTGGAATCTTTATTCTGCTATCATCTAAACGTTCAACGTTGCTTAATGTTCTTAAAGTTGCAAAGTCGTCACCGATGTTTGTATCATCAAAAAACACACGATGAAAAGGAGTTGAAAGTAATCCGCTTTGCGATACCACCTCAGCCGAAAATAGAGCTTGTAAACGCTTGTTGATTACTTGTGAATACGATAAGCCAAATTTTAATGTTGTTCGCGTATCATCAGCTAAATTGGCTTTATTTGTTCCTCGAACCTCGACTGGATAAAGTAAATTCCAAGTGTCGTTCATGAACAAACCATCAACCGTAAGCGAACGATTCTGATCTTTAGAGTTCAAGGTGTACGATCCGCCAAAATTGAATGAGGAAACATCATATTCTTGTGAAAACCCAGCCATAAAGCTATAGTCATTTCCTGATTTGACTAATTTACGCGAATAAGAAGCATTGATATGTGCTCTTGCATCCATTCCTGAGGCTGAAGATTTGTTGTTCGCAGCTTCATAAAAATCAATATTATCTGTCGAAGCAGATGAATAAATATCAATTCCGAAATTTATATCCAGACTGGAAAGTGAATCCATAGGAATATGTACAACAAAACTTGGAGCAATATTGTCCAACTCTTCAGTTCCTCGTCCTCCTGTTACTGGAGAATGATCACCATCTTGCTCGTAATAATTAAGCAAGAAATTCACCTCTGTATTCTTAAAATCTTCGGGTGCTTTTTTTGTTTTTACTTTTTTACGACTGTCTTCTTGTTTGTCGTCTATGCTGTTTTTTTCCGTTTGAGCAAAACTTGTTACAGAAATACCGACTAGCAATAGTAGTGTGAATATATTCTTTAGTTGCATCCGCATCCTCCGCCTGATTTACCACCGTTAGCACCAGCTGCACCTTCTCGGTACGCTTGAAAATTAGTTTCGTAAACTTCTAGTTTTTTGGTCTGAAGAGCCATTTCTTCATCGTTAAGATAGGTCTTTTGATAAGCTGCAACCGAAACACAGCTATTCATTGCAATAATTGCAAATAGTCCCATCAAAAGCAAATTGACTTTTTTTCTATTTTTCATTGGTTTCTCCAATTTGTATTTGATATTTACTTTTTTGATTCTTTATGTTGTGGTATTCTAGTTTCAAGTTTGTCGAGGTAGTCAGTTTTTGATCATCACTAACTAAAATACATTCAATTCCCTTTAATTGATTGATTAATTCGAGTCCTTTTTCTTTTCCAAGAACAAAAACCGAAGTTGCCAATGCATCTGCTAATTCTGCATTTGGACAAATAATTGTTACACTACTTAGCCCTTTTACAGGATATCCCGATCGTGGATCAATAATGTGACTATATTTAATTCCCTTGAACTCAACAAATTTTTCGTAATTACCCGATGTTACCACGGCAGTTTCGCCAATTGTTAACCAAGAGTAAATTTGATCTTTATTTTTAGGATTTGAGATGCCAATTTTCCAATCTTTACCACCTTCATCCTTACCCCAACTGATTAAATCGCCCGAGGCATTCACCAATGCGCCATCAAGATTCATTTTAGCCATTAGTTCTAATGCTTTATTGGCAGCATAACCTTTTCCGATGGCTCCAAATCCAATCTTCATTCCTTTTTCCTTTAAGAACACAGTTTGTTGGCTGGCATCTAAAATGATATTCTCATAATTAATTTTGCTTACCGATGCTTTTACAGCTGTAGAATCGGGCATGACCTTCATACTACCATCAAACTTCCATATTTTGTCCATAGAAGCATAGCTGATATCAAATGCACCATGGGTAAGCTTCGAAATTTTAATCGATCTTCGAATCAGGTTAAATAGTTCCTGATCTACTTTAACTGGCTTAATTCCCGCATTACGAATCACATTACTTGTTTGCGAATTGGAATCCCACGATGAGATTAAACTTTCAATTCGTTTGATTTCAGCAATGCCCTGATGGATCGCATTTTTAGCCAGAACTTCATCGTCACTTACAGCGGTAAGCTCAAATCTTGATCCCATTAATAACAACACTTCTTTATGGGATTTATTGCTTTGAGCATTCGCAGAAGATGATAATGCACCTATAAGAACAAGAATAATTCCAATGTATTTCATTGCTTACTTGTTAATAATAGACTGAATGTGTTTGATGTATTTCTCTGGAGAAATCTTTTTGTAAGCTGTTTTGCCTAGCACTTTTCCATTTGAATCCATCAAAATGATGGTTGGGAACTGACCATTTTTATTGTATTTCTCAGCCAATGCTTCGTTGGCAGCTGTTTGCTCTTTCGATAATCTGTTCTTTTTTAATCTTGGAAAATCCAGATCAAGAATAACTAAATTTTCATTTGCAAATTTTTGAAATTCTTCTGTGTTAAGGATTGTCTTTTTAAGTAAGATACAACCTCTACACCAATCAGAACCAGAAAAGTTGATGAATACCGTTTTGTTTTCTGATTTTGCTTTTAGTAGTGCTTCTTCTAAGTTGCTTTGTGCAAATGTGCTTGCAGAGCTAAAAAGAATGATGCAAATAAACACAGATGTTATTTGGGCAATTTTCTTCATAAGTACAATTATTATTTATCAGTAATAGTTACTTGAATTTCACGATTTAATTTTGATATAACAAATCTATAAAAAAATATGTCTCGTGCGATATAAATAATTGTTAAAAGATGCAAAAATATAGATGTTTAGATTTCATAGGTGTTGTATGACCTTTACCTTATCGATTATAAGGTAATTCCGTTGTTGTGAAGGATGCTCTTTACATCATTTCCAAGCATTGTTTTTAGAAGAGAAATTAATTTGTCAATTTTATCATTGTTGATGTCTAAAAGGCCAAGAAGAATATAGGCAGAATTGCTGTCTAAAGGAGCATCTTTAACCAGTTCGATCATGATTCTGGCACCTGAAGTAAATTCTTTATTAGACAAAACAGAAAGGTTAACGAAAAATTGGCTCGCAGCACGAATCACAGCACCATCTTCCTCTACCTGAATAAAAGGAAACAAAGCCATAATTGCTTTTGGTTTGTTTTTTCGAATGGAGGCACTTAATGCCGTCAGCATTTTTATTCTTTCTTGACTAGTGGTGTTTGCTTGTAGGTGTTCGTAGATCTGAAACAAAATAGGAATCATTTTTTTATATTGACTTTCGCCATATAAAAAGCAGGTTCTGAATGTCATAATCTGAAATTCATTCTTATTTAATTCATTCCATTTTTCTGGTTGAATTGCCAATTTATCGAGGTACGTGTAATTCTTTTTATTTTCTGTCATGTATTTTTCTAATATCCCACAAAGATAGAAAATGAAATTCATCTCCAAAGAAGAATTTTAGAGAATGGTATTTTATTTAGA
The DNA here is from genome assembly GCA_016743925.1 of Labilibaculum sp. Classification (GTDB taxonomy): domain Bacteria; phylum Bacteroidota; class Bacteroidia; order Bacteroidales; family Marinifilaceae; genus Labilibaculum. The sequence goes on along the minus strand of JADGFH010000020.1, from coordinate 5,246 downwards.
AGTACTATGAATGGAGATATCTGTTTTGCATTTGTTTCTTTTTTGTTACTTTTGCTAGCCCTTGCCCAGGTGGCGGAATTGGTAGACGCGTCAGCTTGAGGGGCTGGTGGCCTTATGGTCGTGAAAGTTCGAGTCTTTTTCTGGGCACATTATTATTATTAAATAAAATCAAAAGCGCTTATTCTTAATGAATTAGGCGCTTTTTAGTTTTTTTAACATGCCATATAAAGGCAAATAAAAGCATATTTAGAGGGGCTAAATCGAGACCACAACTTATGTTAATTAAATGGTCTCGCTATGTTGTAACTCATTGTAAGTGAAAGTTTAAAGCGATGGAAAATTGTTTGTTTTAGAATTTAAAATAGACGTTTTTTTGCGTAAATTATAGATGATTGTTTCATAAGTCGTCGTTAACTATCAATTAAACAGTGATTATGAGAATTGTAATTGTTTTTTTAATGCGAAAAAGTAGACCAAGAATAGATGGAAAAGCTCCTATTTACTTGCGTTTCACAATGGATGGTAGAAGAGTTGAATTGTCAACAGGAATTTATGCCTCGAAGGAGGAATGGGATGACATTGGCCAAAGATTCTGTGGGAATATTAGTTCTGCTGAGGTGATAAATACCAAACTGAATAAAATTAGAACAGAAGTTTATGACATTTATAATCAGTTAAAGTCATGTGGTGATGAATTTGATGTCCTCAGCATCAAAAATAAATTCCTGAAAGTTGATATTAAAAAAGATGTCGGAATTCTGGAGATATTTGATTATTATCTTGAAACAATGCTTGTAAAATTAAAACGAGGATATTCTGTAGAAACTTATAAGCATTACAAATCTTCCAGAAACCGAGTTGCTGAGTTCATTAAGTATCGAATTAAAAGAAAAGATTATTCTTTAGAAAAGATAGATTATAAATTTTTGGAGCAGTTCGATCAGTATTTGAAATCGAAATACAAAGTGTGTCAGAACACCGCATGGAATTATCACAAACATTTCCGAAGGGTTTTGAATCTAGCCATCTCATTAGATTATATTGACAGGAATCCCTACAAAAAATACAAGGTTGCTTTGGAACCTACCCATCGTGAATTTTTAACTTCGCAAGAATTGGACCGAATTGAAAAAATAAAAATTTCAATTGAACGATTAAAAACAGTTCGCGATTTATTTGTTTTCTCGTGTTATACTGGTCTTTCCTATGCTGATATTATAAAATTAAGTAAATCGCATTTGCAAATAGGTACGGATGGTAATGAATGGATTGTTATTGATAGGAGTAAGACAAATACCCGATGTCGAATTCCAATTCTGACGAAAGCAAGTGAAATATTAAAGAGTTACGAGGATTACCCGACTGTTTATGATACCAATCGAATATTGCCACGTTTAACAAATCAAAAATTAAATAGTTATTTGAAGGAATTGGGAGATATGTGTGAGATCCGTAAAAGTATTACCATGCATATGGCAAGACATACTTTTGCTACAACCGTCACCTTATCTAATGGAGTACCAATAGAAACAGTTTCAAAGATACTTGGTCATACATCATTGAAGACAACTCAGATTTATGCAAAAATAGTGGATCAGAAAATCTCCGATGATATGGATCTGTTGCAAATGAAGTTGGATAAGAAAGAGAAATCGAAGGGGATGTAGATGAGAATGTATTGGTTAAAGACGAGAAAAATATTACTTTATTTGATTAGAGAGAAGGGTTTTGACTAAAATGTAAGAGTGTTATATTTATAAGCATTTCAGAAGATTTGATTCTTGTTGGAAACCCCATTAGGAGATTTTCGTTTGAATTTGGAATATGACTTATTAAATAGTTGAATTCATATTAGAGGTTATATCGATAAAAAAAAACATAAGATAACACGTATTTATTGATTATTGTTTCTACGACAAACCAATAATAACGTGTCCCTCTTGAAATATTCAAAGATAAAGAATAAACCTAAAGTTTTGATTCCTTTAACAAGTTTGACACTTATTGAATTTGAGAAGCTCTGTAGGATGCTTACAGTCAGCTTAAATAATCTATTGAAGTATTACACTTTGGACGTGGAAATTCGCCAGATAGCTTTATAGTTAGGCATAGTTCTATTTTTTAAAAGTAATGAATAAATGCTACTATTTATTTTGTCTTATTATAAATTTGGTTCAATACAAGAAGCGCATGCTTTGAAGTTTTCAATTACTCAATCCAAGGCAAATCGATATATTCATGTATTCACCAAAATACTTCAGCAATATTTAGTTGATAATAATTACAATCCCCTGAAAAATGGCTCTTTGTTGAAAAATAATATAGAGCAACTAGATGTATATTAGTGTTAAATTGATGGGACTGAACGAGAAATTCTAAGGTCAACAGATTACGAAATGCAAAATGAATATTATAGCGGTAAAGTAAAAAAGCACATAGTTAAAAACAATATTGTATCTGATAATAAAGGTAAAACTTTGCATCTGACAGAAACCTATAATGGAAAAACTTATGACAAAAAAATATTAGATGAATCAATATTGGAATTTGCAAAGAATACTGTACTATATCTTGACACTGGATTACAGGGTTTTAAATTTCAAGGAAGAATCACAATAATACCAACTAAAAAAGATAAGTTTTAACAAGCAAAGAAAAGCAAGAAAACAGAAGAATTTCGAAGGATAGAGTCCGAAATGAACATGCAATTGGAGGTGTAATGCTGCTCGGAATTTTGAAAGATAAAGTGTGAATATGGGCTAATGATTACCATGATGTTGTAATGGGAATAGCATGTGTATTGCAAAAAAAAAAATGTGAGTTTCTATGAAACGATGGAAGTGTTCAGAGTTAAAAACAAATAAGCAAAACTATAATTCTAATTCGGAATAATGTCTATTTTGTACCTAATACAATTAAAGAGAATATTTATGCTTTATCATTTGATCATTACTGCTGCATAGTTGTTCGTCAGCAACTGATAAGATACTTTTCTCAAATTGGATGGTGATGGACAAATCAGGTGAAAAGCCTTATGTTGCTGACGAAACAGCAAATAGAATTACCATTATTAATTCTAGGTATCAAAAGGTAGATAATCACATTGCTCTTTCAGGAACACGGGGAGGATTAACACTTTCGGCTGACGGATCAAAAATGTACGTTACGCTGGCAATACCTGAAGGTAAGCTCATCAAGATTGATCTCGAGACCAGAAAGGTCAGCAGATCTTTGAATGTGGATCAGACACCTATGTCTCCCGTTTTATCTTATTCAGGAAAAACACTTTATTTGTGTAATTGCTTCGATTAATAACATATGTTCGATTGATCTCAAATCATTTACGATTATGCAGAAAACCTGTGTAGATAGAGAGCCTGTTGCATTGGCTCTATCTTCCAAGGGAAGTAAATTACTTGTTGCAAATCATCTCCCGAATGGAAGTGAGATTGGAGCCTATCATTCTTCAAAAATTTCTGTTCTCGACGCATCAGATCTAAATTTGACAAATGAAATTTCACTACCCAACGGAGCAAACGCCTTGAATCAAATTACGATCTTTCCTGATGAAAGATTTGCTTATGATACGCATATTTTAGCTCGCTACACGCGTCAGCCAGTCAGTTGGAAAGAGAATTGATTAATGCCAATGCGCTTAGAATTATAAATATTGAAGACAACAATTATCTACGTACTGTTTTGCTAGATTATATTGAGCGAGGGATGGCAAATCCATTTAATGTTAAGTGAAGTGCAGATGGTACGACCCGTTATTATCACATACAGGCACCAGTGAACTTAGTGTTATTGACAGGAAGGCACTACATGAACGTATCAATATGATACAAAACGGATCACAATCCACTCTGTAAGAGCAGTCGTTAGCTGAAGTGCAGAATGATTTGGGTTTTCTGCAGGATATAAGAACAAGAATCAATTTAAAAGGAAAAGGAGCTAAATCCATTGTTCTTGGGAATAACAAGATTTATGTGGCTATGTATTATTCAGGTTCGGTTGTAGAATTAGCATCCAATGTGATCGCTTCTTCAAATATCATTTCATTGGGCAGACATCCTACACTATCATCCAAAAGATTAGACGAAATTTATTTTAGCGATGTAACACTTTGTAAGTAACATTGGCAGAGTTGTGTGAGTTGTGATCTGGGTAATGCAAGAGTAGATGCCTTGAATTGGGATAATTTGAACGATAGTATTGGTAATCCTAAAAGTATGCTATTGACTCATGTCACACCTCCTTCAATGATTATTGGTATCAGGGGGAGAGGCTAAATTGGCTGTTCGTGTCGGTATAGGCATATTTTATTTACCAACCAACAATCCAACCCGAAGATGTTGCCATTGCTATTGATTCTTACTTTGCCAGTCAAACTCCTGTTCCAAGTCCTTATTTTGAATAAGGTAAGTTGGGTGAATCAGCAATTCGGGGAAAATAAATTTTTGTAAAGATAGGTTGTAAACAATGTCATTCTGGTCAGTATTTTACTAATATGAAAAAATACGATGTATGTACCGAAACAGGTCTTTAAGAAGATCGGAAATTTGATACTCCTTCGCTTATTGAGATATGGCGAACAGCTCCCTTTTTATATGACGGAAGAGCAAAAAACTTGAGGAGGTTTTCACGACTTACAATGAATCTCAAAAAAAAAAGCACGGAAAAACTTCAACTTTAACACGCACAGAATTGAATGATTTGATAGAATATTGTCTTTCATTGTAATTGGGACGAATTGTGAGTGTAATGTGTTGAAAGTCAATCTTAAGTTGTCTTACAGTGTAATTGTGTACACTTTGCTCTTTTATGCTCATCAGTAGCTTTTGTATCAGAGATACTTAAACGGATATATTATAACTGCTTCGGGGGTTAATAGAGTTTCAGAGTTAAATACAGTGGCAAAATTGTCAGAGAGATTGAAGCTTTGAATACCTGCGATGCTTGTAAGTTGAAGAATGATAACATGTTGATTAATTGCGTCCAAGAGGTAAAATAATTTACATCACATTGCACTTTTATCCTCTAGGATTGCAGTTGATACACGAGATATGCTTTGGAGAGTAGCTTACGGAATAATAGTTGCCTATTTAGGTTAGATTTATCCTTGTGCTTTTGTTTATCATGGCGATACTCATAGATCCGCCAACATTTTCGCTTGTAGGTACGTTTAGTATTTATCCTATTCTTGATCAATTTATTTAGGGTTCGTAATTGAGATAACATTGAGA
>JADGFH010000666.1:2650-3743 GCA_016743925.1 Labilibaculum sp. | reverse complement strand
TATATATTCCTTTCCTGTTGGAGTACTTTATTGGTATAATTTATAGTGTCTATTCTACTATTAATATTCTTTAATTGTTTCTTATTTAAACGCTTCCAATTCTCAGCTTTCTCGGTTAGATCAATTACCGAATAACTATAATTTTTAGCTTCTCCTAGTGGAATTCTGTTAGAGTTATATTTATCAAGTGCTTGATAAGAATCTCCTGTTAAAGTATCCCTAATTTTAAATCGATACGAAAAACAAAAATCATTTGGAACTTTATAAGAGCGATAATATAAATCAGTGTTTTTTAGTCGTCGTAATTTTCTATTTCCTAATCTATTATCTTCGTATATTCCAAATACATCAAAACTAATTGCCTTATTTTCTGTACTATCCTGAAACACCATTGTTAGGTATTTATAATCCGAATCGAGTGAATCTAACTCAATTAGTGGTAAGTTGTTTTGCTGTGACAAAAGCCAAAATTTCGTCAAACTGATTTCTAAACTCTCACTGTCAATATTTAACAGACGAGATATAAAAGGACTAATTGTTTTTATTGGTCTTTTAATTTCGGTAAACGTAAGCTTTTCTATCTGTTTATTATTTTTTTGTCCAAACGAATAATTAAAAAAAAGAGTTGCAAGTATTACTAAAATATATTTCTTCATAATGTATTATACTTTGATTTACGTAGAGGTACTGTCTTAAATCGTAATAATATTTATCATTAATGAAAGTAGGTTTCAAGCGATATTGTAGTATAAACACTGGATAACTCGCTCTTCTGCTTCGCTTAATTCTTTCACACCTCAAACATACAACTATTATTCTAGTCGTACAACTACTTTTATAGTCGTATAATTATAAAGATAGTCGCAACCCCTTTTCAGCGGGCGATTAGAACAGTTGCCTTATAAAAGTGCCAAGTAAGCAGGCCGATTAATTACCTAATTTTATACAAACCCATTTATTGGGCTTGCTGGTGTTTCTTAATTGAACTAACTCCCAAGCTACTCGTCACCGCCCATGAAATTTAGCTTTTGTTGAACGAAACCTAAAGGTAGCTAAAGCTCACACTTTCGTATCTTTAGATCATGTTTAATTT
>JADGFH010000666.1:1913-2640 GCA_016743925.1 Labilibaculum sp. | reverse complement strand
TATTCATTATGGGGCTTTGCTTACTTCGAAAATCTGATCCTCATAGCTCCATTCTATACTAATAGCATCCGTTACACTCTTTCCTTTGTCATGCAAGGCTGTCAATACAAAATAATCATTTTTCATAAGTTCAAATCTATAGCCCCAAAATTCTTCCTTTCTTATCTCAATGTCAATTCCAATATTATTAGACAGGATGTAATTACTAATTTCATATAGCTTAGTTGTAGATTTTTCTAAATTATTTATAATAAGGAGAGAGTGAAATACACTATCGTTGACTTTTTTGATATATACATCGCCTAGATAATTATCCGTTTTGTTTTTAAGAGTATAAACAAATTCATACTCATGCAATTTAGATTTTAGATTAGAATCATGATTCACTAAAACAGAAGGAAATTGATCTTCAACAACTAAATTTTCCTTATTTGAATTATCAAAAAGGAACCCCATTAATATTAAAAAGAAAAGTTTGTTCATAGATGTTCTTTTAATACGCCACACAACAAGTGGCTAAATCGCTATGCGACTTACACCCCGTATCTGTCCCTTTTTTTCATTTACTTGTTTCTGTTTTTATTATCCTCCTAAATTCTGTTATAGAGGCTTCTGTTTTTGAAAAAAAATAATCTTCCTTGTACAATTAATATGTATCGCTAATCTTCTAAAACTGAACTAAGGTATTCTTTTTTTTAAAAGATAGTAAACGAAGAAAGTGATAAAT
>JADGFH010000666.1:0-1903 GCA_016743925.1 Labilibaculum sp. | reverse complement strand
TAGATGGACTGTATTTACCGCTTAAGGAAGGAATGCCCTGTCAGTGCTTTTAAAATCGGAAGGCTTGCCGTTATTTCTGGATCGAACGCCATGGCGCACTAAATAATCAAATTGGTATATTTGTTCATTTACGTTTATCAGATTAATCAGCATGGAGCTTATTGTTTTTCAAGATTGTATAATACTTGCTCTTTATAATTTCTGCCAATAGTAAACTGTCGGTCATCCAGCTTAATGTATGACGATGTGTAGTGATCAATTTGGTTGATATTAATAATGAAAGAACGGTGGATACGTATAAATATCTCTGCAGGTAATTCCTTTTCCATACTAGCTAATGATTCGTAGCAGATGAGACTGTTCGTTGTAGTTTTAATTTTTATGTAGTTATCCACACCTTCAATATAAAGTATGGATTCTGCGGTAATATTATAATTCTTTTTATCTGCCTTAATATGAATAATTTCTTTTGGCTTGGTAAGTTGTGTTTGTTCCATTGAAAGAAACTTGTTGATAGCTTTTAAAAACCTTCCGGTAGAAATAGGCTTTACAAGGTAATCAAGAGCGTTAAGATCAAAAGCATCTACAGCATATTCTCTGTAAGCTGTTGTAAAAATTACATAAGGCTTAACCGACAATGCTTTTAAAAATTCAATCCCATCTATAGATGGCATATTGATATCTAAAAATAAAATATCTATACCTCCTTTGTTTAATGTCTCTATTGCCTCTATTGGCTTGGTATACGATCCAATACAATCTATCTTATTACTGAAATTCTCTAGGTGTTCCTTAATAACTTTTATCGCCAATGGTTCATCGTCAATAATCAGAGAGGAATATTTTTTTTTGCCGGGCATTATCGTATAATGTTTAGTTTAACGTCAAATATGTTGTTGTCTGTTGATATTTGTAAATCATATCTATTTTGATACAAGAGTTCAAGTCTTTCTTGCACATTTTTAAGGCCTAAACCTTTACTCTTTATAGTTTTGTCCTCAGAAATTGCAGTTTCATGTCTGTAGTTTTTTATACTGAATTGAATTTTTGTTGAAGTTATTTCTAATTTCATGGAAATAAAATCCTTATTTGTTTGTTTTAGTCCGTGCTTGAACGCATTTTCGATAAAGGGGAATAGAATTAAAGGGGCAATTTTTATCCCGGATACATTCTTCGGAAAATCGGTTTTAACATTAAAACTTTCGTCATGTCTTATTTTTTCAAGTTCAATATAATTGTTGATGAATTTAACTTCTTTGCTTAATTCTACCTTCTCTGTATTGCATTCGTAAAGCATATATTCCAGTAAATCGGATAAACGTACAATAACTTCTCTTGAAAGAGCTGCACTTTCATTTACCAGGGCATAAAGGTTATTCATCATGTTGAAGATGAAATGAGGATGGATTTGCTCTTTAAGAACTTGCAGTTGTACTTCTTTGAGTTTTAACTCCAGCGTGTTTTTTTGTTTCTCTATGTTGAACTTTTCCTCTTTCGATTGGTAGGATTCTTTTGTGAAATAAAAAACAGAAGACAATAATGATATCAAATAGGTACCTGTTAGAAGGATAGTAACATCTTCGAGAGAAGGCAAAATCGCATTGGGAAGGGTTACAATGCTAAGAAAAGTGATAAAAAAGAGAGCAATGCTAATAAGCCATAAGGATAGAATAACTAAGAAAAAGAGTAAGTATAAAAACAGCCCTCTTTTACCTTCAAATAAAAATTTAGGAATTAAAATTTTATTGGTTACCCATGCGTTTAAAAAACTTATAATTATAAGTAAGATAGATAAGTTTGTACGCACTTGAATATCGTAATGCCTGTTGCTGAAAATAAAAAACATAAATAGAGATGCTATTAACCAATAAATGATTTCCCAAATTGAAAAAGCATTGTTGTT
>JADGFH010000665.1 GCA_016743925.1 Labilibaculum sp. | reverse complement strand
GAAAATATCCATCCGTAACTCTATTTCGAGCATCGAAAAACAATTCGTAAATTGTCCGCATTTTTTCCGGTGTCACAGAGCTTATATTGTAAATATGAATAATGTCCTTTTGAAAAAAGGGAATGCTTTGGGATACCTTTTAAGTATGTCAAATTGCAAAGATAAAATTCCTGTTTCAAGAAATAATATAAAGGAATTCGATGTGCTTTTTACGAAGCATTCCATTTAGAGACTTTCTATACATCACATTTTTTTGTTTTCTGTAACAGAAAGAGCAATTGGTATTGCTATACATACCAATTTTTGTAGATGTATCCCAACTGTTTGAATACCTAAAAAGCCTTTCTTCTATTTGTATTGTCTAAACAATTTAAATGATACAAAAATGAAGTTTATGGGAAAGATTAAATCTGGTTTGATATCCGTTCTAACTACGCTTATGCTAATGCAATTTAGCATTGCAAGTGCTCAAGTTGACAACAAAATTGCTGGATCAATAACAGATGAAAACGATAGGCCAGTAAGTTATGCTACAGTTACAATGATAAACTATATAGACTTTTCTATTATCGCAGGAACTGTTTCTGATAAAAATGGGAATTTTGAAATCACAAACAATAAGTTAGGTAGTTATATCATTTCAGTAAGTTATATAGGTTACGTATCTTCAAAAATACCTATTTATATTAAAGAGCATAGATCTGTTTATATAGGCAAAATTAGACTGCATTCTATAGCTATGGATCTAAATGAGGCCGTAGTTACTAGAGAGCGAATCAAAACAAAACAGAGTTTAGAAAATACGACTTATTTTGTAAATAAAAAGATGCAAAAAGCCTCCAGTACTGGAATTGACATGGTAAAGTTCGTGCCTGGAGTTCAGGTTGATTTATTGCATAACATATCACTTGAAGGCAACAAAAACGTATTGATTCAAGTTAATGGTATAGAACGTGGTTCTGACTTCCTCAATCAGTTAAACTCTGATTTGATTGATAAAATTGAAGTAGACAATAATATTAGTGGTAAGCACAGTTCTGATATAGCGGGAGTTCTAAATATTATTCTTAAAAAAGAAAAATATAATGGTTTAAGTGGCCATGTTTATACTGATATTCCAAGTAATTCAAATGAGGTTTATGCTTTCCCGAGTGCAAGCTTTAACTACATTCATAACAGATTAAATTTTTATTCATCCTATAATGGAGAGCTAAGCACTTTTGATATTGAGTCCCACGATGATAAAAATATAAAGATCCCAAATCACCCCAAAGAGATATTAAAGACAGAGTTTGTTCAGCGAAAAAATTGGTCGCACAAATTTAATTTAGGCCTTGATTACATTCTTAATGATAAAACTCAATTTGGTTTTTATTCTTTTATAAACCCTTATTCTCATGAGTATGATGGGGTAGTCGAAATAGAAGAAAAAATAAAATTTTCACCTACTATAGCTTGGAAGTCAAGTCGAGAAGATAGGGATAAGAATCTTTCGATGTTAGCTTCTGTTTACTATAAGCATAAGTTTAATAAACCTGAAAAGACACTGACATTTTATGTGAATTATTTTAGTCTGAAAGTTGACAATACTAAGATCCTTTCTGATTTTAATAGTGATCGGATATTAAAGCAGATCCTAAAACCTACTATCGAAGATTATCATGCCCAACTTGATTTAAGTATTCCACTGAAATCTGGATTTAGTCTTGAAGCAGGCATAAGTGATCGATTAAATATTCAAGGTGATAAAGGATTAGTATCATTTACTTACAGAAAGAATATTGCTGCTGCCTATACCTCTTTATCTTATTCTAGAAATAGTTTTCATATAAGCGGAGGAATGCGAGTTGAGTATGAAGATTTAGAATCTGGGGAGTCGATTGATGAAGAGATATTTTCATATTTGCCCAACTTAAGCATGAAGTATGATATGTCTAAAAAGAGTTGTTTAAAGTTTCACTATAAAAAATCTATTCAGCGTCCAGGTATTTATGACTTGAATCCTAATATAAATCCCATTGATCCATATACAAGACAAAGAGGGAATCTATTTTTAGAACCTGCTATTCATCAAGAGCTTGCTTTAGATTATTCTATTTCGTTTAATAATAATAATTTAATTTCTATTGGGACTTTTTATAAACGATCAACCAATGCTATTGAGAACACCATTGTATTAGATGATTCACATTTGTTTGAGATATCAACAGAAAATCTAGGTAATTTTAAATACTACGGAATAAAACTATTTGGAAGTTTGAAGCTTTATAAAAATGTCACACTAAATCCGTTAATAAAAGTCTATAATATCAAAACCCATACAAATCGATTAGCGCAGGAGATTGGTATAGAAAACAAAAATAGCTTAGCTCTGGAGTCAGGGTTTTCTATGGCAACTTCATTAAAACATGATTTCACACTGTCTGCTATGCTGAAACACAACAGTTCAATTGCTCAGATTCAAAGTGATTCTTTTGAAGATCCTCTTTATTTAATTTCACTTGATAAGGACGTTTTAAAAAAGTTTAAATTTGGAGTAACATGTGCTATTCCATTTAAAAGAACGTTTAATAATGAAGGCTACGAGTCAAGCAATCCTGATTTCAGTAGGAATTTTCATGAGGATCTTATCATGTCTACATTACCTATTTGGTTTAAAGTTAAATATTCTTTTGCCTCTGGGAAGAAAGTCAAACGAACAAATAGTTTAATTAAGTTTGATCATAATAATCGAAAGAGTGGGTTATAGTTTTTATTATTTTTGACTTTCTATTAAATTAATAATGAACTAAGTTCTGTATAATATGAAATTGATGAAAAATAAATTAGCTAAGCTATTCATTGTGATATTACTTATTAGTGGTGGCTGTGGTATGCACAAAAAAACATTTACTGCTGAAAAATATAGATCTATCATTTTTCAGGAAACATGTAAAGATGATTTGGTAAATAAGTTAGGAAATCCTTATTGTACAATCTCATCTGATTCTACTGAAATTATTTGTTATTATGACCATGATGTAAAATTGTTTGGAGGAGAAAGACATTTCATAGTTGCATTTAAATTCATGAATAATAAATTGGTGCAAAAAAGTATTTTAAAAGATAAATTTCATATTATTAGTGATTTACTTTCAATAAATGATAATAATTAATAATACGACGTTGGGTAAGTTGAAGTTAGTCAAGTTTGGATGAAACTGTTTAATTCATACAACATAGTATTGTTTTTTTCTTCAACATTTATTCTCGTAAATTATAATTAACTTTGGATATTAAATTCACATCATCCGTATTAATAACGGATAATTTTGATAAGATGAAAACGTTTTATCAGAACATCTTAAAGCAGGATATTGTTTTAGATTTTGGCAATTGTATTAGTTTTGAAGGAGGTTTATCGATTTGGGAGTCAAGGAATGATTATGCGATATCCAAGAGATTAGGGAGGACAATAAGTGAGTCCGGGAATCAGAATCTAGAGCTTTCGTTTGAGACTGATAATTTTGGTGAAGTTACAGCGTATCTTGGAACATTAAATTTGGAATTTTTGCATGGGATCGTAATTGAACCTTGGGGACAGCAGACTATCAGGTTTTATGACCCTGATAAGAATTTGGTTGAAATTGGGGAATCGATGTCTAATTTTTTCGAATAATTTGCCAATTATCTCCTTGAATTTTCTGATTTAATTTATTGTATTAGTATTTATTTAGATTAATGATATGAAAACTTATATATATT
>JADGFH010000664.1 GCA_016743925.1 Labilibaculum sp. | reverse complement strand
ATATAAATCATTATAAAATTAAAACAGATGAGAACAATTACAGTACCAACGAGAGAACAATTAGACGAAAAAGGACTTCAAATTCTAGACAAAATAAAAGGGCAATTGGGAATGATTCCGAACCTTTATGCGACCATTGCTTATTCAAGTGATGCCTTAGAAAATTTCTTAAATTTTTCTAGCCAAGCAGGAAAAGGAAGTTTTTCAAGCAAAGAACTAGAAACAATAAGATTAGCTGTTTCAGAAGTGAATGAATGTCAATATTGTTTAGCGGCTCATACAGCTATCGCTAAAATGAATGGATTTACCGAAGAAGAAACACTACAAGTAAGAGATGGAAGTATTGAAGATCCAAAGTTTAGCGCATTAAGTAATCTAGCCGCTGAAATTTCCAGAAACAATGGAAAAGCAAGTAATAAAGCTAAAGAAAACTTTTTTGCAGCAGGTTTCAATGAAAAAGCACTTATTGATATTCTTGCAGTAGTAACTGAAATCACGTTCACTAATTATACCCATAATTTAACAGAGGTTCCGGTTGACTTCCCTAAAGCAAAAGCTTTAGTAAAAAAAGCCGCTTAATATATATTAGTATTATTCATTTTGCTTATAACAAGAGCTGCTCCAAGAAATGGAAGCAGCTTTTTTTATTCTATTTCAATATCGAATTGGCTTAGCAAACCGACTACTCCCGTAAGAGAAAACTTTGCCTTTTTAATTTTATTGATTTCAGGATTGATTTGATAATTAAAGGAACTTCGCAAATCAGACTTTTCAATATTAGTATATTCGAAAACAGCTCGGCTTAAATCACAATTATCCATTGTCGATTCAGTAAGATCAGCTTCTGTAAAATCTACCTCTTGTAAATTACAATTGACGAACTTAGTCGCTTTTAGTTTTAGCTTGTAAAACGAAGCTAATTTTAACTGGCAATCCTGAAAATTTACCGATAACAATAATTGATTGCAATCTTGAAAACCAACACCTACCATTTTACAACTTTTGAAAACTACATCACGAAGAGCCGTGTAATTTAATTTGGCCAGACTTAGCTCGCATTCTTCAAATTCGCAATCCAGAAAAATATTTTCAGATAAATCACAATTTGCAAAAGAACAGTTTACAAAACGACAATTTTCATACTCTCCTTTTGGTAAGTTTTCTGCTGAATAATCTCTTTTTTCAAAAACTTGATCTTCTATATATACTTTCGACATATTCAATAAATTTCAAATTCAATAAAACATCATCAATAATTAAATCAACACCGTTTTTTCAAACCAAATAGATCTCGCCCACACTATAAGTTTTTGCATTTCCAGCAAGTAGAACTCGGTCCTCATTATTGGTGCAATATAAGATCCCATGACGATCGGAGATTTGGTGAGCAAGTAAATATTTTTTCATTAATTGTTTACTCCAAAATGGCACCAAACTACAATGTGCCGAACCCGTAACTGGATCTTCGAATATAGTAGCTCCTGGCGTAAAAAAACGTGAAACAAAATCCGCTTCTTTCCCAAGTGCAGTACAAACAATTCCTCCATACCCTAAGTCTATTGCCTCAAGCATATTCTTATCCAGATTTAGTGCCTTAATCTCCTCCTCCGATTGATAGATTAAAACATAGTCTCTAGCTTGAAACACTTCCTGCGGTTGAACATTTAAACTTGCTTTAATGATATCTGGCAACCCCGCTTTTTCAGGCATTCTTGATGGAAAATCCAATACGTATCGATCCTCATCGAAAGTAACAGACAATTCTCCGCTTGCAGAGGTAAAGCATATTTTATCACCTGAATAATTCAGATGCTTTTTTATAACATGAGCAGAAGCAAGAGTAGCATGACCACATAAATCCATCTCTATTTCTGGTGTAAACCATCTAATCTGAAAACCATTATTCGTTTTTGTAAAAAAAACTGTTTCAGCTAAATTATTTTCTTGTGTAATCTTCATTAAAAGATCATCTGCCAACCATTCTTCTAATGGAATTACGCAAGCAGGATTACCGCCAAAAAGTTGATCTGTAAATGCGTCAACATGATATTTAGTCAATTTCATAGCCTCTATTTTTCAGTTCTTTTGTAGGTCGATTCCATGTATAGCTTTTTTATGTCTCCATTTAACAAACTACCAACTTTGTATTGATATGTGTTTGCATTAATAAAAATCCAACTTTCGCGTAATTTTTCACCGTGATATTCATACTCATAGTGCAAATCATTTCCTTTAAAATAGCACAAGCCCGAGGTTATACCGCCGAAAACATCAAACTCCCAAAACTGGATGGTAGAATCTTGCGCATTCCACGCTCTTATTCCTTCATTTCTTAATCCATATTCCTTTGTTTTTTGATCTATCGTACCAAAGGTTTTTACTTTAATGATTTTCTGATCCAATCCCCATTCAAACCTTATTTCTTGTTTGAATTGATTTCCATTAGACCATTCTGATTCCGTTAACCACATTCCCCCAATTAATTTGGTAAAATCCTTAAGCTTTATCTGATCTTTCGTTTGCCCCATGGCAGAAAGTGAAAAAATCGACAACAGAAAAATTACAAGCGTTCTCATCGTTACCGTGGTATTAGATTTTAATTATCTTTTAATATTTTCTCAATTTGAGGTTCTGAGTACAATTCTGATTTAATTACCTTGCCATCTTCACGATAAATGGGATTGCCATTTTCATCTAATTTACTCATATTACTACGGTGCACTTCCTTAAAAATATCTGGATACTTATCTTGCAAACCAAATTCGAGAACCGTTCCCATAACTACGTAATGAATATCAGCTAAAGCATCTGCAACTTCCACTAAATTACCCGATTCCCAAGCTGCTTTTAATTCGTCAACCTCCTCTTGAATAATATTCTGTCTTAACTCACATCGATTCTTATTTGGTATAACAGGATTCTTTTCCACATTCACCCCAAAGGCAGTATGAAATTCATTTACATTTTCTAATGCTTTCATATTTGTTCAATCTATTTTTACAAACTTAAATATCACGATTTCTTTTGTTAAAGCCGAAAAGATTGCATAAAAAAAGGCTACCCTATGGCAGCCTTTCATTTTTTTTTAGTGGATCTTTACAATGTTACTGCAAAAGTAAGAAATAAGCGTTCCGATACCGGATTCAATGTAAGACCTCCTCTAACTGGCAAAGAAAACGAGTCCGATAACTTAATCTCATCATAGGTTGTGATGCTTGCATTAACCAAATTGATTTTTTCATCGTACATGCCATCAAATGGAGTAAATCCCAATGCGTAAGCAAATTTTCTACCTCCAACTAAATTAGAATACCCAAATTCAAAATAGGTAGAATAACGTTGATCATTATTCTCATCACGGTCCATTTCTCCATAAAATAAAACAGATCCCATTACGGATATTGGAAACTTTTCGCAGCCTTTATATTTGGCTATAAAATCGAACAAATGAACACTTTTATTGCTATCAAAATCGAAAAATTTAGAATTCGAAAAATCAGGAGCTGGGCAATAGAAATCGTACAAACTAAACTGGAACAATGGTGTATTGTATTGCAAATACAAATCGATTTCCTGATAACTTTCATCGAATGAATATGCTCCCCATGCACCAACTGTAAATCGTCCTGTTTGCAATTCAATTGTAGGTTCAATAGTTGGAGCCGTACCACTATTAAAACCACGCCACAAATGCCTACTCACAAGATCAATACTCGTATTAACGCTCGTTTTAGATGGCAATTCATCTGCTTTTACTCC
>JADGFH010000663.1 GCA_016743925.1 Labilibaculum sp. | reverse complement strand
AACAGCAGTAGAAACAGACTGTTACGAATGCTTGATGCCAATTCGGATGGAGTTTGGGAGCATAATTTCACCAAAAACACAACTTACATCAGTAAAAATATTTGGGAAAAATTGGGTTATGATATTGATTTGATTAAAAATACCCCAGAATTTTTTGAACGCTTAATTCATGCTGAAGACTTAAAAGAATTTCTTTCGGAAAGAAAAAAACTGGAAACGGGAGAAAGTGATCTTTTTGTTGTGGAATTTCGAATTCAGGGAAAGAATAAAGATTGCATGTGGTTAAAGGCAAAGGCGAAAATTCTAGATTCTGAATCAGAAAAACAAGCCATTAACTTGGTTGGAACATTAATTGATATCACACAAAGAAAGGTAGCCGAAAAAAAAATCAAAACTTCGGAGAAGCGATGGAGATCTTTAATTGAACAAGCTGCTGATGAAATAATCCTCCTGAATTTCGATGGGCAAATAATGGATGTTAATTTGGCTGCAACAAATATGCTGGGCTACTCCCGCGATGAAATTATTGGTTCCAATGTGACTCTTTTAGATCACATATTTAATTTGGATCAGTTGCATTCTTATTGGCAACAACTAAATTCGAAAAATCCATCCTTAAAATTGGAATCGGTACAACAAAGAAAAGACAAATCGACTTTTCCTGTTGAGATTCACTTTAGTTTAATTGATTTATCGGACAGTAAATTAATTTTAGCTGTAGTTAGCGATATCAGTGTTAGACAGGAAACAGAACGCAAGGTTTTAAACGCTGTTATTGAAGCCGAAGAAAACGAGAGAAAAAGATTTGCCACCGATCTTCACGATTCTATTGGCCCTTTATTATCAAGTATTAACTTATATCTTTCAGCACTCGCAAAATCAAAATTAAGTGAGCGGAATGACAAAATAATTACTGCCTCGCGAGAAATAGTGACTGAAACATTGGTCAATATCAAAGAAATATCGAACAATTTGAGTCCTCATGTTTTAAATGATTTCGGATTGGTAAACGCAATCAACTCATTTATCAACAAAATAAACTTGTCCAAATCCATCAACATTTCATTTGATTCAAAAAATTTAGACTGCAGGTTAAATCAGCAAGTTGAAGTCGTGATTTATAGAGTTGTAACTGAATTAATCAATAATACGATTAAACATGCCGAGGCCAACAACATCCAAATTACACTTTCAAAGGAGAACAATTCTCTGAATCTTATTTATCTTGACGACGGAAAAGGCTTCGACCCGCGAGTAATTAGTACCGAAACATCAGGAATGGGCTTGTACAATATTTTGAGTCGAATTCGATCCTTAAACGGAACTCACAACATACAAAGTAATCATGAGACTGGCGGAATGATGACTTTTGTTACTGTAAAACTTTAAAACTTCGAATATGGAAGAGCAAAAAATTATTATCGTTGATGATCACAAAATATTTAGAAAAGGCTTGCGCTTTCTTCTCGAAGATATGGAAAACATAAAGGTAATTGCTGAAGCTGAAGACGGAAAAGAGTTTTTGAATTTACTCGAACTTAGTGCGCCAGATATTGTTCTAATGGACATTAACATGCCAAAAATGAATGGCCTTGAAGCTACTATCGAGGCAATGAAATTTCATCCTAAACTCAAAATAATTGTTTTATCCATGCATGGAGAAGAACAGTATTACGACAAAATGGTAGAAGCTGGAGTAAAAGGTTTTCTGCTAAAAAATTCGGATGTTGATGAATTATCTTCTGCAATACAAACCGTTGCTTTAGGCGGCACTTACTTTTCGCAAGAACTACTTGTAGGAATCCTAAACAAGCGCAAGGAACAGAAAAATCCATCGAAAATGGTAAATTTTACCGACCGCGAACTTGAAGTACTTCAATTAATCTGTAAAGGATTCAATAATAATAAAATTGCCAATATGCTGTTCATCAGTATCCGAACAGTAGAACGCCATAGGGCAAACCTGCTAAGCAAAACAAATTGTACCAATTCCATTTCTATGGTGATGTATGCAGTAAAACACAATATTATTGAAATATAATCTGAAAAACAGGCACTTACAACTCTTAAATTGTACTCTTTCCAAATAATATAATAACACTCTGCCGTAAAGCATTTTACAATGCTCAATATACGTATTTACACTCACAAGTTTGTGAGTGTATTTTTGACTGATTTGCGCAAAACTACCCTTTTGCAATGCAAACGATTCCACTTGTTTTGTATAGAAATAATTATCTGATCTATAAATCATTATTCATACAAAACAACCTACTATGATCACCTTTTTTATTTGTATTGTGGCCCTGATTCTTGGCTATGTAGTCTACGGAAAATTCGTTGAACGCAAATTTGGAGCAGACCCAGAAAGAGTAACACCTGCTATTGCAAAGGAAGATGGTGTTGATTTTGTTCCGATGGGCTGGAAGAAAATCTTTTTGATTCAATTCTTAAATATTGCCGGTTTAGGTCCAATTTTTGGGGCTATTGCAGGTGCATTATGGGGACCAGTTGCTTTTATCTGGATCATATTTGGCTGTATTTTTGCAGGTGCAACGCACGATTACTTCTCGGGCATGTTATCCATACGTCATGGTGGAGCAAGTATTCCTGAAGTAGTAGGAAAATATTTAGGACCCGCTTTTAAAAATTTCATGAGAGTATTCTCTGTAATCTTATTGGTTCTGGTTGGTGTAGTATTTATAAAAGGCCCTGCAAGTATTTTAAACGGATTAACAGGATTCAATGTAACAATCCTTATCGGAATCATTTTCTTGTATTACTTAATCGCCACATTGGTTCCAATCGATAAATTAATTGGAAAAGTTTACCCATTTTTTGGTTTTTGCTTGTTGTTAATGGCTTTCGGAATTGCCGGAGCATTGGTATTTGGAGGATACGAAATTCCTGAACTAATTTCTGCAAACATTGGCAATATGCATACAAGCCCTGATAAATATCCAATCTATCCTTTGTTATTTATCACCATTGCTTGTGGAGCAATTTCAGGCTTTCACGCTACCCAATCCCCTTTAATGGCCCGTTGTATTACAAACGAAGCTCAAGGAAGAAAAATTTTCTACGGAACCATGATTGCTGAAGGTATTGTTGCCATGATTTGGGCCGCTGCTGCTATGACTTTCTTTGGTGGCGTTCGTGAATTAGGAGATAGCATGTCGATAACAGGACACAACGCCGCTTGGGTTGTAAACGAAATTTGCAACAGTCTTCTTGGTCAGGTTGGTGGGTTTCTTGCCATTTTTGGAGTGGTGGCAGCACCAATTACTTCTGGCGATACAGCATTTAGAAGTGCTAGATTAACCATTGCCGATTCGCTTAATTTTTCACAGAAATCAATTACCAAACGTCTGATTATTACAATTCCCCTTTTTGTAGTTGGATTTTTATTGACACAGGTAAATTTCGCAATTATCTGGAGATATTTCGGTTGGGCAAACCAAACCTTGGCAACAGTGGTATTATGGACTGCAGCAATGTATATGGTTACCAAAGCAAAAAGCCATTGGTTTATTTCACTACCAGCAACCTTTATGACAGCGGTAGTAGTAACATATATTCTAATTGCTCCTGAAGGATTTAGTTTATCGCAGGAGATTGCTTACCCACTTGGAATATTTACAGCTTTATTAAGCTTAGGAATATTTTTATTTGTAGCTCATAAAAAAGGATATACTAAACTAAAATTACAAGAGCAATAAAAACCAAACAATCATCAAATACAAACAGATCAGATCATCATATATCC
>JADGFH010000662.1 GCA_016743925.1 Labilibaculum sp. | reverse complement strand
AAATTGTATAATCACAAGTTACAAACTTGAGATATAAGGATTCGAAGAAGATTGGAAGTACTAACTGTTTGAGTTTTACTATGTAATAGTTTGTCTAATTGTTGTTACATTCGTTTACTACAATCTATTAAACAATTATGAGTCGTAATTACAAATTTCGTGATCAAGAAAGGCCATACTTTATCTCGTTCTCAACAGTGTATTGGATCGATGTATTTGTAAGGCCTCAATACAAAGATATACTTGTTGAAAGCATAAATTATTGTATTCAGGAAAAGGGCTTGGTAGTTTATGGATGGGTAATCATGACAAGTCATGTGCATATGATTATTGGCACAGAACAAGAAAAAATGCAGGATATTGTTCGCGATATTAAAAAGCACACTTCGAAAGCTGTAGTACAAGCAATAAACGATAATCCGAGAGAAAGTAGACGAGAGTGGATGATCTGGATGTTTGAACGGGCAGGGAAGAAAAATGGAAATAATACCAATTTTCAATTTTGGCAACAGAACAATAAACCAATAGAATTATCGGACAGTAATATGATCGATCAAAAATTAAATTATTTACACAATAATCCTGTAGAAGAAGGTTTTGTGATTGAGTCGCACGAATATAAATACAGTAGTGCTATCGATTATGCTAGCGGAAAAGGTTTAATTGATATTGTGTTGGTGTAGAGAGTACAAAGTGCAAACTTGCAACTTGTGCTCTGCCTAAACAGTAAAAAATGAAAGCAAAATTTAAGCCTACCTGCAGTAATGTAAGTAGGCTTTGTTTTTCTATGTGCATGCTTGGTCATATTTTTTTACATCTCCCCTTTGACAAATAGTTTTTAAGTTATTCTGTATAAATTATTAGTTAAGTATTTTACTAAATACTTTTGCGATAGTAATAATGTTTTGTAAATTAACAATTGTTAAGTAGGCAAAATTGAAATTCTAATTAAAAAACTTAAAAAAGATGTACACATCATTTAATGAAAACATGGAGAAGCATCGTATTTTGTTATGGAATGCCTTCAACGATTCAGCTATTCAACCGCGTTTGGCACTTTATGCTTATACACCAGAAAAATTGCAGGAAGGGCAATCTATTTGGGAACAAACCAATTCTTTTGGTCAATTGCAATACAAGGAAAAGGACGAGCAAAAAGCTGCTACCAATGAGTTCAATGAAAATTGGCAAAAGTCCATTTCCGAAGTCAAAAGGTTCAAAAAATTGGCACGTTTAGTATTCGATAATGATCCAAATGCATGGAATATGCTGAAGTTAGATACTTTAAACATTGCCAAATTTTCCGATTGGTATGCCGACACCGATTTGGTTTACACCAATATGTTAGAACATGACGAATGGCTTACCAGCATGCAAGCTTTTGGTTACACCAGCGAAAGCCTCACAGCTCAGCAAACTAAATTAAAAGCCCTAAAAGACTTGCAGCAAACCCAACAACAAGAAATTGGTGATGCACAACAGGCTACCGATGACAAGTGGATCAGCTACAATCAATTAAAAGATTTTTGCTACAAATTGCGCGAAGTTGCCAAAATCGAATTTGAGAGTGATCCGCAATTACTCGAAAAATTGGGTATTTTGGTACGTTCAAATGCATAATTCCTCAAAACTTACTTAATTATTCAGGATGTAGAACCAATTGGTTCTGCATCCTGTTTTTTTTAATTAATAACTGAGCTTATCTGGCCTTTACCAATGACTAAAAACAAGGAAGAAGTCGCATATGGCCATTCTGAAATGCCAAATCAGCACACTGAAATTGTATTTGATCAGGAAGAAATTACAAATCAATCCATGCAAATGATTAAATAAAATACAGAAATAGCAAAACAATAGGTAGGTATGACACAATAGCAGAGAGAAATGATTCCTCAGCCCTCTGAAATGACACAATAGCAGGTTAATGCAATTCCTATTCACTCTGAAATAGTAGAATGAATTTGGTTTAATAAAAAATCTCAATACTAGCCCTGCCGTAAGTTTGTAACTTGTGGCTATAACTATTAAGTATGAAAAGCTCAATCCTTAATTAAAAGTGTTGGGCTTTATTCTGTAATGATTTGATTTAACTATTTGGAATTATATTGTTTTTTTTACCTGTGAAGTAATTATGAGTCGTGATTCTTGATTTAAAGATCAAGAAAGTGTGTATATTATAAGCTTTGTCCCGATTTTTTTGGATTATCCATAGAATTCGGGAAATATTGGATAGATATATTTGTTAGGTCACAATACAAGGATATTTTAGTAGAAAGTATTAATCACTGCATCAAAAATAAAGGTTTAGTAGTGTAAAAATATGTTAATAGTATAGGACTAATTAATATAGTTATGGAATAATAACCACAAGCCGCAGGTGGGATTTCAGCACGATTCATGTTTATTGTACAATCAAAATACCAATAAACCTAATAATGAATGGTGGTTTTGTCGTAAATTTCCTCTAACAATAATATGCATAGTGAATATCGTTTTGGAATAGATTGAATCTGATTGATGAAATTGAGTAACGATGCCTTTATCTGTTTGAAAGGAATGAAATTGTCGATTAATTAAAATAAGTATGTATTGTGTATTATTGTTGTAGTGAAACATAAATAGTGCTATTTTAGTAGGGTTGATTATAGAAATAAGAAACCTATTATTAATAGTCTATATTTTGAGAAAGATACTTTCGATATGCCTTTTGTTAATTAGCTTTGTTGGAAGCATTGACAATTGCAAAGCCCAAAAATATTCAGAAAACATACAGTCTGTTTTAGATAGCATTTCTGAAATCCAAATTCCGGAATTAAACACCGAAGTAAACATTAGTGTAAATAAAGTGAATGTAGCAGAGCTGTTACGCGCTTTGGCAAACGATGTAAATCTGAATTTGAGTGTTCCTGTGAATTCTAAGGTGTTGGTGAGTAATAATTTTGCCAATGTGAAGGCCAAGGATGTTATTCTTTTTCTTTGTACTGAATATGCTTTTAGCATAGAAGTTTTTGGTAAGATTATAAAACTGAATGCACCACCTATGGTTCCAGAAATACCAGAACCTCTTAAGATATCTTATACCAATAAGCTATTGTCCTATGACCTTAAAAATGCTTCTCTAGAGGATGTAAGTAAAGAAATCACCAAACAAACAAAGCAAAATATTATTCTCGGACCAGGCCTAAGCAAACAAGAAATAAGCGGCTTTGTACAAGAAATGCCTATTGATCAGGCGATGGAACAACTGGCTTTTTCAAATCAGCTTAAAGTAAAAAAGAGAGATGCAAACTTGTTTGTTTTGGAGCCCAATTTAGCTACTAAGCAACCAATTGAATCTTTCAAAGAACAGGCTTCAATTTTAAAGTTGAAATTGGAAAGAGGTGCATCGGTTGAGGTAATGGGAGAAGATTCGATATCGGTTAACGTGGATAATTACTCCATGCAACAATTGTTCTTTTTTGTAGCTCAAAAATTGAATAAGAAATTTGTGCTATACAATCCTTTAAAGGCCAAGGTTAGTCTTCATGTGAAAAATATTAGCTGGGAAAGTTTTCTATATCAGTCATTTAAAGGCTCTCCGAGTATCTATAAGTTTCAAGATGAAATTTGTTTCGTTGGGGATAGGAAATCCAATATCTTAAAAACTACGCAAATTATTCCTTTGCAATACCGATCGGTGGATAAGTTAAAAGAGGTATTTCCTGCTCAGGAACTTAAAGATTTGGATGTGAAAGAACTGCCTGAGTTAAATAGTTTTGTAGCAATGGGC
>JADGFH010000661.1 GCA_016743925.1 Labilibaculum sp. | reverse complement strand
CATGTGTGTTCCACGCTCGTATTCAACTACAGTACATCCATTTAAAACGTGTTTCACTTTAGATCCAGTAACTTCAATTCTTGCTCTGTTCCACTGACCGTTATTTACATACTTTAAAGGATTTAAACCATGTACAAAAATTCTCGAATCAGCCTTAATTAAATCGTAAAGCGATCCTATAGTACGTTTACTACCTACTCCTTTTTTAGCATCAGGATGGTTCTTATCATCTAATATTTGGAATTCACATCCAATAGCCGATCCTTTTCCTTTGTTCAAATCTGTATCTACAAAATACTTAATACCACTATTGGCACCTTTTGTAAATTTAAAATCAAGCTCAAGAATAAATTTTTTGTATGGTCTTGTAGTAACAATATCACCACCATTTTCGGACTCACCTCCGCCGGAAGATAATACTGTTAAAACGCCATCCTCCATAACCCAACCTTTATCTGGGAAATCATCTCTTTTAGCGCCTCTCCAACCTTTGGTAGTTTTACCGTCCCAAAGCAATTTCCAACCATCTTTAACTTCTGCATCCGTTAATTGATTTTTCAAATAACTAACAACTGGAGCAGTAGCCTCAGCAAAACTTGGTGCTTCTTCCAATTCCTGGATAGTAATGTTACGCCATTTGTTTGCGATCCCTTCAACCTTCGCTCCAGCGCTATGTATTTGTAAAGCAATAAATCCAGTTTCTACACTTTCCTCAATAAGGTTAGCTGCACTTACCCCATTTAGCCATGTAGCAATACGGTTTTCAAAAGCTACTACTTTAACTTTATTCCAATCTCCTCTTTTAAAAGCTTTTTTTGCTTCTGGGTTATACTCTAATGGATAACGCCATCCTTTACGACTTTGGTCATAAATTCCACACGACCATGCACGTTCTGATTCATCAGCCTCTACTTGTGGGCCAAACAAGTGCTTTTTAGTTTCATCAAACTGACTTCTTATCTGAACCCCTGTGTTAAGTCCTTTACCTACAAAAATTTCGTACTCTAAAACAAAGTTGGTATACTTTTTCTTTGTTGCTAAAAAAGTACTTGGTGTTTTCGTTTTCGATACACCAACAATAACACCATCCACAACCTTAAACTCGGCGGTACCATTTAATACTTCCCAACCTTTTAGGTTTTTACCATTAAACAATGATTTTGTTTTTTGTGCATTCACACCAAAAATTAGCATAAAATATGCTGCCAATAAAAATGTAATCTTCATTTGTAATAATTTATATTTCCTTTATGAATTCCATTATAAACTCTTTACAAACTTACGCTTCATACCCACTCATGAAGGGATAAAATTGTGTCAATAATGAATGTTTTTGTGTCACAACATCAAATTTCCTTTTATTTTTTTCATATGTTTACAGTCTCAATAAACATCCATAATGATAAAGCTTCGAATAATCGTTACAATAATAATTTTACATCTATTTAGCGTTAGTTACTGCCAAAACCTGCGCTTTGATCATTTAGATATTAATGACGGTTTATCTCAGAACAGTGCTTTTTGCATGGATATTGATTCTGACGGTTATTTATGGGTAGGAACCTTAAATGGATTAAACAGATACAATGGATACTCTTTTGAAGTATTTAAACCAACATTAAATAAAAAAGGCAGCCTTAAAGGCAGTCTATGCAATGCAATTGGATGCGATAAAGCTGGTAACACATGGATTGCAACAAGCGATGGAGGCCTAAACAAATACGATGCTATACAGCAAAGCTTTATTCATTACAGCGATTCTCTATTTACATCTTTCCCAACTCAGAAAATACAAACCATCAAGATCGATAAGCAGGGCTGGGTTTGGTTACGCTCTAACAACAAGCTAATTGCCTTTAACCCTGCAGATAGTACTTTATTAAAACCTTCATTCAATAATCACATTACCAACATTACAGTTCTACCAACAGGAAACATTGGTGTCTATGGTCGTTCAGGGCTATATGAAATGGAATTTGACACAAATTCGACGGTTATTATT
This sequence comes from Labilibaculum sp., assembly GCA_016743925.1. Lineage (GTDB taxonomy): Bacteria > Bacteroidota > Bacteroidia > Bacteroidales > Marinifilaceae > Labilibaculum. Next base: position 1,769 of record JADGFH010000661.1, on the reverse strand, counting down.
GTACAAAAAACTAAAGAATTTACCAATTCGATAGGCTATGCTAAAAACAAAACAATTGTATTACATAAAGATAATATTGCCTTTTATTCAAAATCACTATCGGAACCCACAAAAAGATATTATTTCCGTGACATAAAAAACAACTCATCAATAAAAACAAATGCTCCTATGTTAGTTGATTCCAATAAAATTTGGATAGGTAGCAATCGAGGATTATTAAAGTATGAATTGAATCGAGATGAACTTGCTTGTTACAAATACGAATACAATGCAGACGACCCTAATTCTTTTCAAGGATACTATATAAATAATCTATTAAAAGATAAAGGTGGAAATATTTGGGTTGGAACTTCTAAACACGGTTTAAACTTTATTAGTAAGCGAAAAAATTATTTTAAACATATAAATTGGAAACAAACCAACTACAATAATTTAGAGATCGATTTGGTTCGTGCTATTTGTGCCAGTTCTAAAGGTGAATACTGGCTTGGTTTTGATAGAACGGGACTTGGCATTATAGACTCTACTGGAAATCAAACACTCATCAAAACATATTTAGACAATAGAAACAAAGAACACGTTTTACACGGTGTTAGAACCATATTCGAGGATAATCAAAAAAATATTTGGGTTGGGATGTCAAAAGGAGTTTGTATTTATAATAGAAAAACAAAAAACCTTGAACACCTTAACCTGTCTAAAGATATCAATTGGAACGATAGAACTTATTCTATAAAGCAATTTAATGAAGACAAAGTGGTTATGGGGATTGGTACTACATTGGTAATTGTAGATTTAAAAATAGATTCGAAAGAAAAAACCAACTACCATTCTATAAAGACAAATGTTTCGAGTACTATGCGCGACCTAATCGTTGACAATGAGTTTGTATGGGTTGGCACCGACAGTCAAGGTATTGTTAAAATTAATACCAAAACAGAAGAGATAATATACTTACGTGCAGACTCAACAGGTTTAAGTAACTCAAAAATATACAGTCTAAATAAAATAAACAACGACCTTTGGATAGCAACCAACAACGGATTAAATCGACTGAATACCCTTACCAACAAAGTAGAAGATGTATTTTTCGAGGAACATGGTTTATCCAATAATATTGTATATTCGTTAAACTCAGATGATAAACAAAATCTCTGGATGAGTACCAATCGAGGTATTAGTCTGTTAAATACCCGAACCAATCAATTTACCACCTACTTAAAAAGTGATTTTTTTATGGATGACGCCTCCTTTCCAGCAAAGGATGGCACTATTTATTATGGCGGATATACAGGAGTAGTATACTTCAACCCAAATCAAATGCATTTTAAAGGAGAAACAATAACTCCTCAGATTAAAAATCTTAGACTAGACAACAAATTAATTAAACCACAAGACACAATTAACAAAAGGATCATACTTAAAAATCACATTAATGCAACGACACGAATCCGTTTAAATCATTTCGAAAATACTTTTTCATTTGATTTCAATGCAATACCTTTTGAAATCCCTAATGCCAACAAATTTAAATACAAACTGGAAAATTGGCAAAATAAATGGGTTGATGGCAGCACCAGATCTGCTAATTTCACCAATGTTTTACCTGGAGAATATAAATTTATATTGACAGCGGCCGGATCGGATGAAGATTGGTCACCAGCCAAGGAAATAATCATTGTTATCACACCTCCATTCTGGCAAGAATTATGGTTTAAACTAATGATACTAAGTTCCATTTTTCTTCTGCTATTTATCCTATACCTGTC
>JADGFH010000660.1 GCA_016743925.1 Labilibaculum sp. | reverse complement strand
GGCATTGATATACGAACTTTTACTACCGGAAAGAAGGTTTATTCTGTTGCTGATGGGTTTGTTAGTAGAATCAAAATTTCGGCAGGTGGTTACGGTAAAGCCATTTATATCGATCATCCCAACGGCTTTACTACGGTTTATGCACATTTAGATCATTTTAATCCAGAAATTGAAAAACTTGTTCAAGCTCATCAATACAAAAAGAATTCATTCGAATTTAATTTAGAATTTAAAAAGGGACAAATTCAATTGAAAAAAGGGAATGTAATTGCTTACTCTGGCAATACAGGATCTTCTGCTGGTCCTCATTTACATTTCGAAATTAGAAACACCAAATCGGAGCACCCCTTAAATCCATTACTTTTTGGTTTTAAAATAAAAGATACAACTCCTCCTAAAATTTTCAATTTATACATTTATCCGCTCGATTCGGTTAGTAATGTCAATGGACATAACACAAGACAAAGGTTTTCTGTCACTTACTATAACAAAGCATATCATTTAAAAGGAGATCCAAAAATTCGTTTATTAGGTCAGATTGGATTTGCATTAGAAACAAATGATTACATGGATAACACTTGGGGAAAATGTGGAATTTTTGAATTAAAAATGAATATCAACGATAGCTTACAGTCCAATTATAAATTTAAAGAATTTTCTTTCGATAAATCAAGATTCATTAACAGTCATATGGATTATGCGCTGAACACAACAAATAAAAAGCGCATTCACAAAACTTTTAAAGAATCAAACAATCAACTAGGCATCTACACTAAAATGAATAACAATGGCGTTTATTCATTTAAATCTGGAATAAGTTATAAAATAGATTTCATCATATCTGATACGAAAAATAACCTATCGAACTTAAGAGTATATGCAAAAGGATCGGTAAATAAAAAAACATTTCCACAAGGCAAATTCACAAAATTACTAAATTGGAAAACGGAACATATCTACGATAATTCTGAAATTCAGATTAAGTTTCCCAAAAATAGTTTCTACTCTAATTTGAAATTTAACTATTCGGTAAAGAAGGATTCTAACTTTTATTCAAATATCCATTCCATACAGAACGAGAATGTTCCTGTGCATTCTTATTATACCTTGTCCATAAAGCCAAAATCACTTCCCAAAGAGAAAATGGATAAACTCCTTATTGTAAGAGTAAATAAGGACAAAAGCTTATCTTACGAAGGTGGTATCTATTTTGATGGATCAGTGAAAACAAAAACAAGGTATTTTGGTAATTTCGCAATTGCAATTGATACTATACCCCCAATTGTAAAACCCAAGACTAAATTTGCCTTAAATAGTTTAAAAGGCCAAAAATCAATTCGTTTTTTAATTGATGATAAATTATCAGGTATTAAATCGTATGAAGGATTAATTGATGATAAATGGGTACTATTTGAATATGATGCAAAAAATAAACTCTTATTCTATACTTTCGACAGCAAGAGACTAATTTCAGGTAGAAAACACATATTACAGCTTGTCGTAACCGACCAATTAGAAAATAAAACGAATTTTAAGAAAGAATTCTTTTGGTAGAGATTCTTATGTATCATAGGCCATATTCTAGAGTCAAATAACTTGCACAACACTCAAAACTCGTATAAATAGAGACTTTTATCACTTTTACCTATGATTTTTTTTTCTATTTTTGTATGATCGAAAACGATTTAATTCAGATTTGAATTCATTTAAAATAGCTTAACATGAAAAAGATTTTTGTACTCACCGCGCTTGCCATGTTGGTGTCTGTCTTCACAACACCAAACGCCAGTGCATGTACTAATTACCTAATCACTCGTGGTGCTTCCACTGATGGCTCTAATATGATCACGTATGCAGCGGATTCTCACGTTCTTTACGGTGAATTATATTTCCGTCCTGCTGCTGATTGGGCAGAAGGCACAATAATTGATGTATATGAGTGGGATACTGGAAAATTCCTAGGTCAAATACCTCAGGTACCACATACTTATTCTGTAGTTGGTAACATGAATGAATTTCAGTTAGCGATTGGAGAAACTACTTACGGTGGTCGTTCTGAATTAGGTTCTCAAGAAGGTGGTATTATTGATTACGGTAGCCTTATTTATTTAACACTACAACGTTCAAAAAATGCTCGTGAAGCCATTAAAGTAATGACTGATCTTGTGGAAACATACGGTTACTATAGTTCAGGAGAATCTTTTTCTATTCAAGATGCTAATGAAGTTTGGATTCTTGAAATGATTGGTAAAGGTGATGGAGAAAAGGGTGCTGTATGGGTTGCTCGTATGATTCCTGATGGTTATGTAAGTGGTCACGCTAACCAAGCAAGAATTACAACATTTCCATTAGAAGGAAAAACTTCAATTTCTTCGGATAAAATGGATAAAATTTTTAACACTGAAGTTACAAACGTTTATTCTAAAGACGTTATCTCTTTTGCTAAGGAAAAAGGTTTTTATCCTAAAGAAGGTAAAAATAAAGAATTTAGTTTCTCTGACACTTATGCCCCTGTTGACTTTGGTGGAGCAAGATTTTGTGAAATTAGAGTATGGTCTTTCTTTAATGATGTAAAAGAAGGAATGGATCAATACTTTGACTACTGTAAAGGAAAAATCGAGCATGACGATAAAGGATATGCAACTAACAGAATGCCTTTATGGATCAAGCCAGATAAAAAAATTAATGTACTTGAAGTAATGGATTTCATGAGAAATCATCTTGAAGGAACTGATCTAGACATGGCTAAAGACATGGGAGCAGGTCCTTATGGTAATCCTTACAGATGGAGACCATTAACTTGGAAAGTAGACGGTGTTGCCTACTGCAATGAACGCGCTACAGCTACGCAACAAACAGGTTTTTCTTTTGTTGCTCAGAGTAGAAATTGGCTACCAGATGCTGTTGGAGGAATTAACTGGTTTGGTGTAGATGACGCTTCTTCTTCTGTTTATTTCCCTGCTTATTGTGGAATTACAAGAGTTCCTAAAACTTTTGCTGTAGGTAATGGTAAATTGATGGATTTCACGAATAATTCAGCATTCTGGATCTTTAATCAGGTTAGTAATTTAGCTTATACTCGCTACAACGAAATCCACCCAGAAATTGCAATCAAGCAGAAAGCTTTAGAAACAAAATACCTTGCCTTTACAAATATTATTGATCTTGCTGCTGAAGGAATGTTTAAAAAAGATAAAGCTGCTGCAATGGAATTTCTAACTGATTTTTCTTGCAACCAAGGAAACAATTTAGTTTCTGAGTGGAAAGAATTTTATGGTTTCCTTTTTGCAAAATTTATGGATGGTAACATCAAAACAAAAGATGGTAATAAGCAGAATCCTAAAATGAAACAACCTGGATACAGTAAAGAATATTACAAAACAATTGTTAAAACAACAGGTGATAAATTAAAAGTTATTGGTGGTGATGGTCATTAATATCATATGAATAGTACATAGAAAAGGAGTCGAATGACTCCTTTTTTTTGCTCTAACTTTTTTTATCCTTTTTCAAATAGCAAGCATTTCACTTAGTTCTTTTATTTTTAGTGACATTATTCTTAATAAAGAGATGTTTATATCATATTTTTTACTAATTTTGCCGCGAATTCGTGCGTAATCTCTGACATGGTAATAGATGAATATGTTTACATTGCGCTCGTGAACTTTAACAAATAAAGACAATGAATTTAATTAAAATTGCAGAAGAAGCTTTCGCTACTGGTACTGAAACTCCTGAATTTTCAGCTGGAGATACAATCAGTGTTTCTTACAAGATTAAAG
>JADGFH010000659.1 GCA_016743925.1 Labilibaculum sp. | reverse complement strand
CTCTCGGTTAACAGATATTCGATAGACTTACTCAGTCTTTCACGGACGGTTTTCCCGGCAACAGTTTCATCAATAATACTTTTATCTCCTGTCTTTCCAATGTACTTGTAAATGGCTTGTATTAACGATGTTTCCTGATCGGTTTCTACTGTATTCTTAAATCCGATATGATTTGGTGCCGTTTCCGATTCGTATGTATTGGGATCGCCCCAGGTAAAAGCTTCGCGCGGCACATAACCATCCAACAACTCACCATTTTCCTGTTGAAAATGAAAAAACATCAGCAAGTTTTTGCGTATTACTTTCTGATCGTATTCTTCACAGGACAGTTCGATAAATGTATTTAAATCGCGCGACCAAACCATTTGATAACCTGAACCTGCATAAAAACCTTTTTTCATAAGCTGACGCGCCAAACTGTCAACTTTCTGCATATTTTTATTAGCATGTATTTTATTTGCTAAGTTCTTGTCTTCATCACTCTGAAATTTACACGAAAACAAAGTTGTTATCAGTATTAAAAAAATAATTTTATTCATAATTTTTTTTAGGATTATTTCATGAATGCCTTAACCACCATAATTTCTCCTTCAGATTCATTAATGATTTTATAAGATCCGGCAGCAGCAGGAATTACAAAAGTTTCAGCATAATTAAATCGCTGTTTCATACCATTTTCCGTTTCTACAATAATGCTTTTCCCTTCTACCAAGGAAAGAACATTGCATCGGTTTTCTGTATCGATATCAACCTCTGTGTTTAAGTGATATCTATGCACATCGTAGGTATGTTTATCGTGTGTTGGCAAATGATATTGTTTCCAATCCGCTCCTTCTTCTAACAGGTATGGATGCGAAATCAACTTGTCTTTTACATACTGACCTTTTCGATCGAAATTCAGATTCTCCATGCCACGCTCAACATTAATCGGACGAGGTTTTCCATCAAAATCGACACGCAACCAATCGTACATTTTAAATGTGAAAATATATGGCGTTGTACTGATTTCCAGCACCAAATTATCCGTTCCGGATCCATGAATTGTTCCTGGAGGAATTAAAAACAGATCGTGCTTATTGGAATCATGAATTTGCACGTGTTTGGTAATGTCAATCTCCTTATTATTCTGATAGCTGTATTGCAAATCATCTTCAAATTGTTTCGGATCTATATCCTCCTGAAATCCCAAATAACACTTGGCATCTTTACCAGCATCTAAAATATAATAGGTTTCTTCCTGTGTAAAACTCTCACCAAAATGTTCTTTGATATACTCTGGCTGCGGATGACATTGAATGGAAAGATTTCCTCCATCGAAAGTATCTAAGAAGTCGAATCGTATCGGAAATTCATATCGATATTGCTCTGAATGTTTACCCATAACAGCTTCTGTTTCCTGAAACATGATGCAATCGAAAGAGACTTCCAATAAATTTCCGCTACTCTCAAATAACAAACCATTTTCGGGTACAATTAGCTCAAAAGACCAGGCATAATTGACAACCACTTTATTTAGTCCGTCAATTTTATCCATTACCCATTGGCCTCCCCAAGCTCCTGGTTCGAACCACGGACGAACTCGGAAAATGTTGTTTGCCATTTTTCGCAGACCTTCACGCAGGTCATCTCCCCTCATCCAGGTAATTACATCCAGTCGTTGTTCATCTACAACAAAATCGATTTTAGGAAGAAACATTTTCTTGTGCTCGTTCAGAACAATCCAATCGACAAAATAGAAGCGCTTGTACATCGGTTTGCTCTCGAATGCTGTGCTAGCACCAATATTGGTAATACTTTGCGCACGTGCTCTAAATTGTAGCTCATTCTTTGGCAAATCCACATAAACTAATTTACCCGTCCAATTGCTTAATGAAGCGCCAACACCGTATATGATGTTGATGTCTGCATTCTTATCTTGCTCTAAACTCTTTAGCTTTTTCTGATCAAAGAAATCCAATAAAGAAATACTTGCTTTTGTTCCAAAAATAGGATTTTCGCCACCTAAAAATGGTTCGATCATTTGATCAATATCCGATTCATACTTCATTGCCGAAGCAACATCTACCCAATTTACTTTCTTTTCTAAGGCCTTAAATTGAGCATTCAGTTGTTCTTTAATCTGATCGTAAAAAACACCAACATATCCATCAATAACAATTGTTTTTTCATTGATTAATTCTGTCGCCAACTGCTCAAAACCAACATTTATCTTACCACTTTCCATCTGCAAAGAAGGATACAAATCGTATTTTCCAATTTCTGATTCACTTCTTTGAAGTGGAAGTAAGTATTGATCTGATTTTCTCTTGTTCTTCATCACCCTATTATTTTTCAACTTCATCTTCTAACATTTCAATCGCCTTGTACAATACTCCTGCCGAACCGCGGAAAGTTCCCGAACCTTTGGGCTCATTTTTTTCGGTATACCATTCGTAAAAACCATCATTAATAACCACTCGATTGGTCATTGGCAATAACTGTTCGTAAGCTTCCTTTACAAATCCATACCTTACCAATTGCTGAATCATTCTGGCACCAAACCAAGTCCAGTCCCCACCATTTTGATATCCATAAGGGTACATTCCTTTGTTTTCAAAAGATCCTTCAGGATATGGAGGATACATGGTTAAACCAATAGAACCAGCCCCTGAAGTTTTTACATTAGCAATCATTTTATCCAACGAAACTTTAATCTGATTTTGATCCAACAAACCAGCTTCAATAGCTATTGCTGTTCCACCATGGTAAAAAATTTCATTTTCATTGAGAGTATCTGGAAATGGGGATCCATCTAAATAAACATGAGGAATGAATTTCTGATTTTGTTCATCCCAAAGGTGTTTCATGGTATTTTTTGCAAGATCGTTTCGAATCGATTGCCATTTTCCTTTCTTCGAAGTATCTAATTCCATTAAGTTATCAATGGCAATTAAAAACATTGCATTGTCGTAAATATCAACGCAGTATTTTGTATCCTCGGTAATGTAAACTCCCCAAGGATGGCAATGTTGCACGTCGCCCCAATCGGAAGTTGTTGCTCCCCAAATCATTCCATATTCTTTACTCCATCTGTGATTCAACAAAAATTCCATGGCCCATTCCATGCGATCAGCAACGGTTTTATTACCAATTTTCTCGTTCAGAAATTCTTTGTCTCCCGTTTTCTGAACATACTTGTAAACTGCTTGAATCAATGATGCTTCATGATCAGTTTCTACCGTATTTTTATGACCACAATAAGTTGGTTCCAAATCATTATAGATATAGGTATATCCACCTTCAACATCTACTGCTTTCTCTTTCGGAATAAATCCATCAATAATGTTTCCATCATCGCTTTGTAAGCGGAAAAACACTCGTAAATTCTCTTTTAATTCTTCTTTTGGATAAACTTCTGCCGAGAGTTCAATGAAAGTATTGTAATCACGAATCCAAACTTCTCCATATCCATCACCAGCATTAAAGCCAGTTTTTACTACTTCCAATGCTTTCTTTTTTACAAAAGCGAAATCAGTGTTTTCCAATATTGACTTCTTCAATTCTGGATTTATTTTTGAATTATTCCCACAACTCACCAAAACAAATAAGCCTAACAACAAGCCACAAATCTTTTTCATATTTAGTTAATTAGTATAGATCCTTATTATCTTTCTTTTTAATCTCCAATGCTGCTCCATTTGTTAAATCTCCGAAAGAAACTTCCATTGAATTCAATTCTTTACCATTCAGTTTTACCGATTCCACAAGAAATTTATCCGCCGAATTATTATTTACTTTAATCTGAATATTCTTACC
>JADGFH010000019.1 GCA_016743925.1 Labilibaculum sp. | reverse complement strand
GTCGTAAAATTAGGGATCATAGTGATAACTTTTCACAACAAATAGAAGAAGAAATAAGCAAATAGTGTGGTAGAAATCAGTTTCGAAATTTATATCTATAAGAAACTGGTATTTCCAATTTAAAACAGTTTGTACCAGAAATGTACAGGTTGATGTGATTTTTCAACCTTCTTCACTAATTCTAAATTTAGCAGACAAAAAGGGCCATCTCATATTACAAGACAGCCCATTTTCGTAATTATATTTAACTTAAACATTTAGAACTTAGCTCAAAAATTTCTCTCTTAAGTCCTCAACTTGTTCATCATTGATAGGAACCATCTTTCCAAGAGGAGCACCGATCACAAGAGATTTGGCACTAAATTCAGCAACCTCTAATCGGTCAAATGCCTGCATCATCGATCCTCCTGTAACAAGGAATGAGTTGTTCGCTACTAAAACAGCAGGAACTGTATCACTAATCATTTCGGGAATCGTTGTATTAGCCTGAAATTGTGTTTCGAAAGGCAAACAAGGTACATCTTGTAAGAAAATCCAGCTTTCAGGAATCGTTCTTACATCAAATTTAACCTCTGTAGTTCCGTAAGCCATAAGGTATGGCGATTGAGTAATGATGATTGTATTGACGTCAGGATTTTGCTCATAAATCATCTGATGCAATTTCGTTGAACGACTTGGTGTTTTGCCTTCTTCCGGTTTACCATTTTTAATCTGTACAAGATCCTCTGTTTTTAGATCCCAACGAGCAATTCCTGTTGGTGTAATTAAAAAATCGTTTCCTTCTGCACGCATCGAAATTGTTCCAAAAGAACTAATCATTAAATTTTGACGACAAGCACGGTGAACAAATTCAACAATCTCTGATCTTAGCGCTTTTTCTATGGTGCTATTCACCACATTGGTATTGCACTCTTTAATTTCTGGCATTTGAGCCTCATAGGCATTAATTTGCTCATCAGTTAAATAAGTTGGAGTACCAATTCCTTTGGCATTAATGATGGTCTGACAGCAAAACTCTAATGTTTCGAAACGAGTATAAGCATCTAACAAATCAGTTCCACCTAAAACAGTTCCATGATTTTCCATGATTACGGCCATGTAATTGCTCCCGATAAATTGTTTTGCAATTACTGCTCCTAAAGCCTCACTACCTGGCAATTCATATTCAGCATAACCAATTGCCCCACATGCTTTTCTAGCTTGAGGAATAATATTAGTATTTGGTATTTTTCTAACAATACTGAAAGAAACCAATGCTGGTGGATGTGCATGAATCACAGCTTTTATTTCGGGACGAGCATCATATATAGCTTTGTGAAAAGGATATTCCGAAGAAGGTTTGTGCTTCCCAACAATCGTTCCGTCCTTTTTCACACATATAATATCATCTTCGGTCAATTTGCCTTTGTCAATAGCAGATGGCGTTACCCACATATCGCCATTTTCATCCATTATAGAAATGTTCCCACCTGATGTGGTGGTCATACCATCTCTGTAAATCTTACCAATAACTTGTGTTATCTGAGTTCTTGGATGTAATAAATTCGGATTAAAATTTTTCATCATTCTTTATGTTGGTATCAGGACACAAGTATCGTGACACAAGATTTAAATAATTCTTCTTAGTATGCAGCTTCGTAAATCTTAATGGTATCTTCCAAGGAAACTTCTCTTGGATTTCCACCTGCGCACACATCCTTTAATGCATTTTCAGCCATCAAGTTAAACGAGTCACTTTTCACCCCTAATTCTTTAAGCCCAGAGGGTATTCCAACCAATTTAGATAGGTTTTCAATCGCCTTGATCGCTGCCTCTGCCCCTTCTTGATTTGACAAATTAATCGTATCAACGCCCATTGCCGTAGCCACGTCTTTTAGTTTTGCAGCACATTTCGGAATATTAAATCGCTCAACATGTGGCAACAACACCGCATTAGCAACACCGTGCGGCATGTTATAAAAACCTCCAAGCTGATGCGCCATAGAATGAACAAAACCAAGACCAGCATTAGAGAAAGCTTGTCCGGCAACAAACTGCCCCCAAGCCATTTTACTACGAGCTTCTAAGTTACTTCCATCCTTCACAGCATCTTCTAAACTTTCAGAAATTAATCTGATTGCTTCTAAAGCCAAGGTATCCGACCATCGAAATGCTCCTTTGGTTACATAAGCTTCAATAGCATGAGTAAGCGCATCCATACCAGTAGCAGCAGTTAAAGAAGCAGGTTTTCCAAGCATTAAGTCCGGATCATTTACAGCAATTGAAACGAGACAATTTTTATCAACCATCACCATCTTTAGATGTTGTTCTTCATCTGTAATAACGTAATTAATAGTAACCTCACTTGCTGTACCTGCAGTTGTGTTTATGGCTATAATTGGTAATGATGCTTTCTTAGATAAATGTATACCTTCATAATCGCGAATATTACCTCCGTTAGTCGCCAAAATACCAATAGCTTTACCACAATCTTGAGGAGAACCACCACCTAAGGTCAGAATAAAATCACACTTCTTATTTTGTAAAATGCTTAAACCATCGTTCACATTTTTAGTTGTCGGATTTGGCTGAACATCGTCGAATAGGCAATATTCAATACCCACCTCGGTAAGCATGTCAATCACCTTTTGTGCTACGCCAAACTCAACTAAAACTTTATCGGTAACGAGTAAAGCGCACTGATAAGGCAAGTCCTTTAAATCATTTTTCAAATCCTGCAAAGCACCCGGGCCAATAAGGCTCACAGGTGGCAAATAAATTCTTCTGTTTGTTAACATTTTATACTAAGTTCTCTATTAAATTCCACTTTTTTAATCCCAAATCAACCTCAGGTAATTCACGCCCATCAATAGTATCCCACACCATTAATGCAGCTCCCAAGGCACTCGAATTATCTATCTCTGAAGTAAACACTGTTTTATCGGGATACAAACTGGCTAACAAGCGGACAAAAATCTCGTTACGAGCAAATCCTCCTGATACATAAATCGTTTTCACTCCGTCATCAGAATCACCTATTAAATTCATTGATTCTGCATTTAAGAGCGTAAGATCGTACATCAAACGAAAATAAGCTTCATCAAAATTTTCAAATTGATTAAGGTCACAGGCTGTATCTATGTAATCAGCTGGCATTGTATCCTTAAAAAATACTTTCTTATCAGATGATTGTGACAAATAAGCGCTCAAAAGTGTCTCATCTGTCTTAACATTCTTAAAGCTATCTGCCGCAACCTTAAAATGTTTCACCAATCGCTCTACATTAACATCATGTATATGTCCCATAAATAAGCGGGATGATTTAACCGGATGCTGATCACCACTTATAAATGACAAACAATCGCTTTTTAGTTGCTCATCTGTTAGTGGTGAATGATTAAAAGGATTCATATTAATACACCAGGTTCCAGTTGACACCAATAAAAATGGCTCTTTACTACCTTTAAGATAAGGCACCAAAGATGCTGAACTATCGTGAATACCAATACCAACTTTTATTTTTTCACCTTCTACTTCAACCACTTCTTGATGGTTATTGGGAAGTGGTGCTGGTAAGGTTATTCCTTCATCCTTTATCCACTGATGATAACACTGCTTGTCAAAATCCCACATAAATGTATGACAACCAATGGATGTTGATTCTGTCATCACTTTGTTGGTAATAAGCTTTGATAAATACTGTGGGAAATGCAATACAGCTTGCACTCTACTAAACAATTCGGGTTGTGTATTTTTTAACCAAAGCAATTGAACACCTGAATTTAGCATCATTCCTAATGCAGGACTACCTGTCTTTCTACAAAATTCGGCCTCACCACCATAAGCTTTGAACAGTTCAGTTTGTATCGATGGGTCAATTTCTTTTAAATAATTATATATTGGCGTTAAACGCTTTCCGGTTTTATCTAAAAATGCTAAGGAAGCACCATATGTAGAGAAATTTACGGCTTTCAGCTCGTATTCAGCATGATTCACCAAACCTTTCAAAGTCGACACTATCCATCTCTCAATCAATAAAATATCGTCACACTCATCCCCGTTCTCATCTACAGTAGTAGGAAACTTATCTTCATTTTGATAAACTACCTTAAGCTGCTCATTAAATAATAGTATTTTTTTGTTGGTTTTGCCGATATCAAAAACAGCAATTACAGGTTTCTTCATTTATAAGTTATCTTTGGCTCTAAGTTGTATTAGTTGGGCGAACAAGAAAAATTGTTTGTCAAAAACTCTTTTTATTCTTAACTCAAGCCGTAAGGCTTTTACTTTTATTCATAAAACAATCTCACTTTAAGGTATTCATGATTTCCAATTCTCCTTAGATGAGAAAAATAAACAAAAGTATCAAGTCAGCCTGATCCTTGTTTGTTCTCTGAACTTGTCCAGTTACACGCCTTACGGCAGGCTGACAAGCCACGCTCAAATTACAATCTATTAATTTATTTGACTACCTACTGTATTCGACATAGGACCTTATCTTTTAATCTCCTTCACAATTATTTTGCAGGGAATAAAAGATATTTTAATTACAATATGATTTGAAAAATAGAATCCTGATATAAATGTCAGGATTCTATTCACCATCTATCTTTTACTTAAAACTTCTTTCTCATAAGTCTGAATTTCAGCAATATAATCTTCACCTACAGCTACGCCTTCTTGTAGACAATAGTAATCCCAAACTGCACCAAACGGTTTGGTTTTCAATTCTTCAAGAAGTGCTAAACGCTCAAAGTTTTGCGAGTTCTCTTCGTATTTTATTAATGTAGAAGTAGGCTCTAACATAGCAATCATAAATGCTTTCTGTGCAGCACGAGTACCAACTACATAAGCACCAATACGGTTGATTGAAGCATCGAAGAAATCAAGACCAACATTTACACGACTGATAAAGTCATTACGTACAATCTCAGAAGCAATTGTTTGTACTTCTTCGTTAAGTGTTACAACATGATCTGAATCCCAACGAACTGGGCGAGTTACGTGTAACAATACTTCATCAACAAACTGTAGACAAGAAGAAATTTTATCACCAACAACCTCAGTTGGGTGAAAGTGACCATTATCCAAACAAATCATTTTATTGTTCTTGATCGCATAGCCTAAGTAGTAATCGTGAGAACCTACAGTCATAGACTCAGCTCCGATACCGAATACCTTACTCTCAACAGCATCCTTCATGTATTCCTTAGAAAATTCTTGTGCTAAACCTTCATCAAGAGACTTCGTTAACTGAGCACGCATACCGTTCCGGTCGATTGGAGTATCTTTTGATCCATCGGGAATCCAAGTATTCAATACACAAGGAGACTCTAATTGTTTACCGATTTCAGCAGCAATTTCGCGAGAACGCTTAAGGTGTTCAACCCAAAATTTACGAACTTTTTCGTCTTTTGAAGATAAAGTAAACCCGCTATCAGCGTTAGGATGAGAAAAGAATGAACCATTAAAATCCATACCAATACCTTCTTTCTTACACCAGTCGATCCACCCTTGAAATTGCTTAACGCTAATTTCATCGCGATCTACCTTCCCGTCTGAAAAATCACCATATAAAGCATGAACGTTAACACGTTGCTTACCTGGCAACATGGACATCACTTTTTCTAAATCAGACCTAATTTCAGCAATATTACGAGCTTTTCCAGGATAGTTACCTGTAGCCTGAATACCACCAGAAAGTTGACCATCAGGATTCTCAGTTCCTGATACATCATCAGTTTGCCAACAGTGTAGACTGATTTTAATTTCATTGATTTTATTCAATACTGCTTCTGTATCTACTCCAATAGCAGCGTATTGTTCCTTAGCCAATTTATAGGCCTTTTCGATCATTTCAATTTTTGTCATTTATTAATGATTTATCTGTTAAATTTATTAGTTATTTTCCCATCTCGAATTCTGCTTACGCACAGTGCATATGCTTGTTTTTTTTTATATTTCGAGAAAGGAATTAAATGTGGAAAATCAATTCAGGCTTACCACAAAAGTTGATAGTATCAACACCAAAATACCAATGATTAATACAAGCATTGTTTTTGCACTTACACCTTTCCATTCTCCTAATGCAATTCCCCAAATGTTACCCAAGGAAATGTTTAATGCCATTAGAATACTCCATGCAAAAGGGGCTATTGAACCTGATAACTGGCTTTTTCCCATGCCAAAAAAATGAAATTGAAGAAACCACAGAAATCCAGCTAGGAAGGTGAAAAAGATATTATTGATAAAAGTACTCACCGAAACACTAGTATAATCGGTATAAGTCTTGTTCTTTATATTGAGAAAAACACAATACACACAATTGGTTACAAAACCTCCTGTAAGAATAAATATCAAGGTTGGGTTACTCTGGTATAAAGGATTAACACCATATTTAAGCGCAACCAAATCGATCGGTTTTCCTGCCTCAAAACCATAATTAAAGGCCGCACTCATTAATCCAGCAACAAACGCAATTAAAAGCCCTTTCTTCAAGGCAAAATCTTTAATTGCCTCACGTCTCTCTTCTTCGCTAAGTCCTTTATTTTTAAGTGCACCTGCATATCCTATTAGCGCTATTCCTGCAATACAAACCGATACTCCAATTATCATTAAAATACCAGCCGAAGAACCAAGTAAGTTCTCGCCTGCAACTATTGGTGGTATTAAAGTTCCAAAAGCAGCACAAAAACCCAACGCAATGCTTTGTCCCATTGCAATTCCTAAATAACGGATACTTAGTCCGAACGTGAGACCTCCAATCCCCCAAAGCATTCCAAAAAATATGCTTAGCCAAACCGATTTTGTAGGAGCATCTCCTAAAATTGATAGCAAGGTTCCATCGGGCACGGTGAAGTAAGCAAATAACCAGGGAAATATTAACCAGGCTGCAATGCCCTGAAAAATCCAATAAGATTCCCAAGCCCATTCTTTTACTTTTTTAAAGGGCACATAAAAACTGGCTGCGCCAAGACTTCCAATAGCAATTAAGCCAATTGCACTAAGTGAGTTCATAGAATACTATTTAAATGCTTTTTTTACACTATTAACATTGTGTCAAATATAAAGCAGCTGAAGTTCCAGTTCAATGAACAAAATGCTATTTCATTTATACTATTTGGAAATCCCTTATGTATCGAAATTCAAAATGACATTACTTATAATTCGGAATAGAATACGGTTACTGGAGTGTATCAGAATTAATTAAAAAAGGTGTTTATCTACAAATCAAAATTGTTGCCTTCCTTTTCACCCATAGCTCCTTATAAGACAAAAAAAAGGCTCATAATTTCTTATGAGCCTAATCTTTACTGTAATGTAATTTCCTTATTGAAATAAGCTAATTTCACCTAGCATTAAAATATGCGCATTATACACACCATCTACCATTGCTGGCCCTGGTTGAGTTGCTACAAATTTAAAAAACTGAATTTTATTTGCGATATCCAATTTATAGTTTTGTGCCTCTACACTTTCAGAATCAGAATCAAATTCACCTACTAAAGTAAAATCAACGTTATCTTCACTCACAAATATTTCAAACTTGGCAGGTCCCCACTTATCACCAGCATCAATATCATTGAATAAATCCATTTCCGTAACCATGGTTGGTGCTCCTAAGTCAATAACAACATGGTGAGGATAATCTTTTCCTCCACTCCAGGTTACTAAGGTATGCCAAGAAGTAGCAGGATCACCGTCAATGGTATTAAGAACTCTATGATCACCGCCCGAAGAGTGCTCACTTGAAAAATCAACAATACTCCAAGCTGCCTTATCAATTTGTAATCGTTCAGGAAACTTTGTAAAATATTCGGTATAGAAAGTATCCAATGCAAGCTCATTCGGCTTAAATCCACTTCTATACGTCATGTTAGATTTATAGTCATCCATCAAGAGCGATTCCTCTGTTGGAAGAACCTTCACATTTACAGTTTCATCATTTGTATTTGTATATGATACTTCTGTAAATAATGTTCCGTCCAAAGCAGGATTAAAATCTAATCTTACTTTACCCGATATAGAAACTAGAGCTTTATAACGTCTATTCGCAAGTGTTGATACGTAATAATCGCCAAAAACTTCCCCGACTGCTTCAAAAGGCAGAGATCTATTTCCGTATATGTCAACCGTAACAACATTGAAGACGTAACTCTGCTCTTCCATATTTTCGATTGTTACATTAAACATTCCTTTTTCTTGATTTACCGGAATACTAACCGAGTCTGTATAAGAATTCCAATAAATCATCACTTTCTCGAGGTTCTTTACGGTAACATCTGTTTCCAAATTTACACGCTTAAATCCTCCATGAACTGCAACACTATCAACTTTTCCTGCGTATATATGTTCTCCCTTATTTAACCATTCCATATGCAATTCGTCGCCTGTTTCACAACTTGTCAAAACGAATGTACCATAGAGAAAAATAGAGAAATACAATATTTTTATTATATTCATTTTCATCATTTTATTCTTTTTATCTGTTATCACCAAATATTGCCAATTCTGAAATCTGGAAATTATCGCCAGCAGCCCAAGTTTCTTTTACACGTATTCTTATGTAGCGAACTTTTGGTGCGGCTATATCAACTATAAAATCTTCTCCATCATTCGCAACTTGAACATCTTCATTTGAATTTTGTCCCATAGGCAAACCTGAAGGCTTTATCGACTCAAAATCTCCTAGCAAAGTCCATCCATCAAAAGATTCTTCATTTAATAATTCTGCGGATCCATAAAGTTCAAACTTGCGCACATTACCTTCTGCAAAAACAAATTGATCTGTACGCTGTTTTAATTGGATTCTACTTAATTTGCCAAGCACACCTAAATCAACTGTTACCGATTGCGGCCATACACCTGTTCCTCCAGGTGAACTGTAGCCATTGCCTCCGCCATACTGATTATCCCACATTTTTTCATGTACCCAACCAAACACACCTTCGTAGTCACCAGGTAAAAGAAGTTTTTTAAATAAACCTTTATCAAAACTAGTTTCAAAAAGAGGAGTCATGGTATAAAAAAGTGTATCGGAATGATTATCCCATCTATCTTTCATGAAAATGGCAAATGTCCGTTCTTTTACAGCCATTTTACGAATAGCTCTTGCACCATTTTTTGACTTAGTATAAAAAGTTTCCAGAACATCATAATTTTCCGATAGTGTATCTTTTCGTAGAAATACGATACCTACTTCCTGCATCACATCATTTTCCCATTTTGCTTGAATACCTCCAAAATCTGGAATTAATGTAAATGATTTTGCAACTTCTTTTACAGGAGGTGTTAATGGATTAACCTTAACAGATAAAGGAGTTGATTCATTACTACTTCTATCCACAGCGTACAATACCACTTCCTTTTCATTTGTATCACCAAAGCCTTCTACTACTAGAGAGTCAACATAATTCGAAGATTTAGCCTCCGCTCTCTCTCCGTTTGCACGAGTATAAATTGCTTTCACATATGCAAGATCTTCATCTTTAGGAGTATCGTAATAAATTACTGCACCTCCTGATATATTTTTCACATCTACATTTGTAACTGGATCAGGTGAAATGCTATCAGAGGGGTCTTGCATTTTCTGAAAATCACCCTCACAACTATAAATGAAAATCGCGAGTAAAGCTATAATTATTAAATTTTTCATTTTGTAATTTTTTAATGTTACAACTATCCTTTCTACCATCCGTAATTTTGAACAAGATTAGTATTGACGGACAAATTACCTTGACGGATTGGCCACAAATATTGTTTAGTGGTTAATTTAATTGGCTTTTTTGACACAGGGATTACGTTATAAAATTCATCATCCGTGACACCTAAAATATTCCATCCAGTTGGTGTTACCATTTCATCAATTTTTTTCCATCGTCGAATATCCCAGAAACGTTTTGCTTCAAAAGCTAATTCAATTGATCTTTCTTGATGTATTATTTCACGTAATCCATCTTTTGACGAAGCTTTATCTGAATTTACTGAATAATTATTCCAAGATTCTACTACTCCAGCCAAGCCAGCTCTTTCACGAACTAAATCTATATATTTATATACTTCAGACGATGGACCACTTGCTTCGTTTAACGCTTCAGCATACATTAAATATAAATCTGATAAACGGTAAATCGGAAATAAATATCTATTATATGCGTAACTCTCTACCGTTTGAACATCTTTGAAACTATGTAATTTTTTAGGATTATATCCTGTAATTGAATAATATGCACCAGCTTGATAACCTCCACCAGCTCTATTTCTAAAATCAGCCCATTTCACATTACGATCATCACCTTCAAACTTATACCAGCTATTACCGAAATAAACCCCTTTATCGAAACCAATACTGGAATAGAATCTTGGCTCTCTATTATAGTGAAGAAATGCTGTTTTTTTGCCGAGTTCCACATACATTTCTTCTTCTGCTGTTGCAGCCTCTTCGCGCAATTTATAACGGTTCACATACCAATTATTTGAGATCCATTCTTTGTCTTCATTAATAGGAACTCCATTTGCAGAATAATAATATTCGACCGCTTGTATTGTTGGCGCTAACTCCGTTCTAATATTATTTAAATTTCCGGCACTTACACGAATCAGTCGAGGTGAAGCATTCATTGCAATAAACCAACTACTTGTATTTGTTGCTCCCCAGATCAATTCTTTATTTTGATTTCCACAAATTGCCTCTCGTAAGGTTGTTTGCAATTGAAACACAGGATCTACATTACTAATCAATGGATCTACTTCATTGTGTAATTGAATTCCATCTTCAACACACATGTCAATTGCTGCTTTACATGCATCTGCAGCTTTTTGCCATTTTGTTGCATCATAATTTACTGAAAATAGATTTTTATCACGAGTATCTTTTATTCCGGAATAATCAGGATTACCATTAAAAAGCGGACTCGCATTAAATAGTAACACTTCTGCACGAACTACCATTACAACTTCTTTGCTAATTCTACCTGCTTCGGTTGCATACAGTAACTGACTGTTATGAGGTAAATCCTCAATCGTTTCATCCAAGAGGCTTGTAATATAATTTACAACCTCATCTGTAGGCTCGCGAAATACGCGTACCTGCTCTGGAGATGCACTTGTAGGTAAATTAACATCGACAATAGGAATGGCACCATACCTTTTCATTAATTCCCAATGGTAGTATGCTTTCAGAAATTTCACTTCAGAAATCCATCGTTTCCTCTCCCATTCTTGCAAATCAACTACATCAATAATTCTTTCGAGAAAAATATTACAATCTCGAATACCTACCCATAATGAATACTCACCGTCCCACTTGTTTCCAATTACAATATTTGGGCTTTGTCCATTTTTAAGATAGCTTGTACCAGTCCACTCCCCTTTTAAGTATCTTTTCCATACTTCACCAGATCCAGTCATTGCAATATCATTCATCGACCCAATTTCTGGCCTATATGAATAACATGTAAATAAAAACTTTTTTGCTTTACTTCTATTTGCAAAGGCATGCTCAATAATAGGCACGTTATCAGGAACTACATCTAAATAATCACTACATGCATTAAAAACTAACAATGCTGACAGGACTATTATTATATTTCGTATTTTTTTCATAATTCAAATTTAAAAATCAAGTTTTAAACCGATGTTATACACTTTTTGAACAGGATAATTTAATCCTTTTCCACCCATTTCAGGATCCCACATCTTGAATTTGCTAAATGTAAGCAGATTGGTTCCACTTAAATAAACTCTAAAGCTAGCCATGCCTAATTTCTTCGCTAAACTATCTTTCATATTGTATCCCAATTCCAGCGACTTTAATCTTAAGAAAGAATTGTCACGTAACCACCAATTTGATGCTTGAAGATTATTCCATACTAATCCCTCAGATAAACGTGGCCACATTGCATTTTCATTACGGTTATCTTCCGACCAGTGATCATTAGCAATATCTTGTAAAACTGCAGATGTTTTAGCTCTAAAAGGAGCAATATTAGCTAAATCGAGATAAAAGGAAGACTGAGCCGAACCTTGGAAAAAACAAGATAAATCAAATGATTTCCATCCTGCAGAAAAACCAAATCCATACACGATTGCAGGAACAGTTGGATGTCCGATTGGAACTTGATCTAACTCATTAATTACACCATCACTATTAATGTCCTTATATTTGATATCTCCAGCCATATAATCACCAAATTGTTGCGGCGAATTTCGAATTTCTTCTTCATCTACAAACAATCTTTCTGCAACATAACCCCACGATTGATTAATAGAATGCCCCACTCTAGATTTCCAAGGTTCAGTTACATAAGCCGGCTCTTCGAATTTTTCAATTTTATTAGTGGCGTAAGTAAAGTTACCCATTGCCTGCACCCAGGTGTGTGAGTTAAATGACTTTTTGTAATTTAAAGAAGCTTCAAAACCTTGCGAACTGGTTTCTCCAACGTTTGCCATTACAGAAGCTTGTAATCCCATTGTTTGAGGAATAGAACTACGACTCATCAGAATATTTGTCCTTGATTCATGAAAAATTTCGGCAGTAAGTTCTAAATCTTCCCAAAGACCAATTTCCAGCGCTATATTTGTTTTTTTTGCAATTTCCCAAGTAATTTGATCGTTGGCATAACGAGAAATTCCAACTCCGCTAGTAAAATCTCCTAGTACTCCAGTACCGAAGTTAGCACTACGAGATCCATCATTTAAATTAACATTTGAAAGATAGAAAAATCGATCATCGGCACTACCAATTGCATCATTACCTGACAAACCATAGGTTACACGAAGTTTCAATTTATTCAAAGTTTGCTTTAAGCCGTCACCATAAAACCCTTCGTTAGAAATCATCCAACCTACTGCTGCAGATGGGAAAAAGCCAAATCGTTCCGACTCTGAAAAACGTTCAGAACCATTGTATCCAAAATTTACTTCTGTAAAATATTTGGTATCATAGTTATAAGCCAGACGTCCTGCCAGATTTAAGTTGC
Organism: Labilibaculum sp.; assembly: GCA_016743925.1. GTDB lineage: Bacteria > Bacteroidota > Bacteroidia > Bacteroidales > Marinifilaceae > Labilibaculum. Next base: position 9,823 of record JADGFH010000019.1, on the reverse strand, counting down.
GACTTGGAAGAGATTTCTGCAAATTACCTGCATTTGCTGCTAGAGACTGCTTTCTTGTTGTTACTACTAAAGCATTTAATGCATGTTTATTGAATTCTCTTGACCATTCAACTGCACCTTCAAAATATATTTCAGAAGTAATCTTTTTATCACCCTCGCTATAGCTTAAACTTTCAGTTGCCGTTTCTTCATTAAGAGGAAATAACATATAGGTATCATCTTGATAGTTATAAGCACCTGATTCATAAAAATATGGTTTATACTGTCGTGAAACTTCAAAGTAAGCATAACGATTTGTATTAAACATACCCCTCACTGATAAACCTTTAGTTATAAAGCTAAGATCTTGGTTAACTTCAAACTGTGCCGACATATGAGAGTTAGAGTAATCCTTATAGCCTTTTGCCATATCAGCATATGGATTGTTCCGACTTTCTTTTGAAGCTCCAAAAAGCGTATGTGTAACGTGCTTATAATCCTCATGAGCAGGATAATAAGGGGAAAACATTACAGGACTGGCAAACATTGATTTTTTATACAAATCAGATCCTCCGTCCAGTGGGCCTGTATAGTCATCAAAAGCACCTTGTAAGCGTACATTTATTTTCGTTGATTTAGTAAGATTAATATTAACATTACTTCTCAACATATATCGTTTAAGGTTAATGTTACTATTAAAGTTATTTCTTTTATCAACATTCAAATTACCATTATCATCAGATAAACTACCTGCAATATAATATCTCGCGACTTTACCTCCACCGCTAACATTCAGATTTACACGTTGATTAGTAGCCTGATCTTTAAAAAGGATATCCTGCCAATTCACTGCTGGAAAAGCATACGGATTAATTCCAGCTATCGTATTATCAATTTTATTTTGAGAATAAGGCGTAGGCGTTAATCTGTTTCGGGTACTAACAGCTTCATTATGCAAACGCATAAAAGTTACAGGATCAGCAATATCCACCATCTGCGTAGCTTGCGATATAGAATGTTCCATTCTAATACTGATTTGTGCTTTTCCCTCCTTACCTTCTTTGGTTGTTACAATAATAACACCATTCGCACCACGCGAACCATAAAGAGCAGTTGCTGTTGCATCTTTCATGATAGAAAAAGACGCAATATCATCTGGATGCAAACGAGAAAGTGAATTTACTCCTACCTCATTTCCATCTACAAGAATCAGAGGATTCTGCTTATAACCAAAAGTAGTTACACCACGAATAAAAAACTGGGCATTATCCATTCCGGGCTCTCCACTAGTCTGCATAGCAATCAGGCCGGAAACACGCCCTGCCAATGCAGTAGTTAAGTTACTTGAAGGAACTTTTAACTCGGCTGGTTTCACCGTAGTAATCGAACCTACAACCGATTCCTTTTTTTGTTTAGAAAAAGCCACTACCGTAACTTCATCTATCTCGGAAACCGAACTCTTCAAAACTACATTAATTTGATTTTTACCAGCTACAGGAATATCTTGTGTTGCCATTCCAATAAAAGAAAACTGAAGTGTGACACCAGGCTTAACCTTAATCTCATATTCACCATCCAATCCGGTAATTACTCCCTGAGTACTCCCTTTAACTGCTACGGTTACACCAGGCATAGATCCACCTGTTTCATCGGTTACAACACCCGATACTTGTTTAGTGTTTTGAGCCATCGCAAGATTTAAACTCAACACACACCCAAACAACATCAGGTACCGTATCCATAGCCTCGATGTTTTCAAGTTTGTCGTTTTTTTCATATATTTGGATTTAATGTTTATAACTGCTATCATAAATAGTATTTTATTAAACCCGGAGTATTGCCGAAGATCCTCTGGGTTTTTATCTATTTTATAATAGCAATCGTTTGAGTACAAATATGAATGTTATAAAAGGTTAAAAAAATGCATTTTCTGTTAATTCTTGTGCACTTTTTGTTCCAATTCATATTTTCCACTACCAACACATGTCTCTCAAGGATTGAATTCATATAGCAATATTCGTGTTCTTGTCCACCTCAATTCCAACTTTGGAATATTCAATCACAACACTATGCTTGTCACTGTTTATAACTGCATTACGATTCCTTATAAAAATCGATAGGTTTCTCACTTATAGCAGAGCTACAGCATTTATTAAAAATATCTTTCAATCTATTTCTATTACTAGCAGGTCTAAAACATATAGTGATTCAACAAAAGCTTAGGTACCGCAACAGCATACAAATCTATTTTTGCAGCGCTTTTTTATGTGATTTAGGTAAATTTAGAGAAAAGAGCTTTGCTCCTAAGTGAGCTTTACTAAAGAAACTATAAACGATCATTCGTTAACCAACACAAATTTCTAGAAACCATAACGAACAATTTTACTTACATTTGCCCCCTGAATTAAGTATACACAAAGCAGGTGGCATCTCCCTGCAAGGAAGTTTAAGGAAAGGCATAACAACAATTATCTGTGAATATCTTTTCAGGCTTCAATTAAAAAAAACAAAAAAATGCAAAATGAAATTCTATGGCTAGTCATGTTGCTAGCAAATTTTCTGTTAATTATTTTAGCATACCGCCTATTTGGTAAATGGGGACTTATTATTTGGATTCCAATTTCTGTTATTATTGCCAACATTCAAGTTATACAGACCGTTGAGTTTTTTGGACTTGTTGCAACTTTAGGCAATATTGTTTATGCTTCATCATTTTTAGTGACCGATATTTTGTCGGAAAACTACGGTAAAGAAGAGGCCAAAAAGGCTGTTTGGATCGGATTTTTCAGTCTTATTTCCATGACTCTATTAATGAATCTGTCTTTGCTTTTTATACCTCTAGAAGGAGATGAGTTTGCAGGTGCTGCTCACGAAGCGACCAGAACAATATTTAGTTTAATGCCCCGTATAGCTATTGCTAGCCTTGCGGCATATTTACTTTCTCAACGACATGATATTTGGGCTTATCATTTTTGGCGTAAACGCTTTCCAAAAAACAGCCAAATTTGGATACGCAATAATTTGAGCACATCTGTTTCTCAACTTATTGATAGTACTGTTTTTGTACTTATTGCTTTTTTGGGCGTGTTTGAAACAGCTGTTATGTGGGAAATATTTATAAGTACGTATTTCTTGAAATTTATTGTTGCTGCAGCCGATACTCCATTTCTATATTGGAGCAAAAGAATTTTCAAAAAAGGAAAGTTCTATTTAGATTAATGCGATTCATTGTATTGGACATGAAATTTAGTTTAGCCCGCCTCTAAAGGGAGACTGAATTTCGAGGATCTTCTTATAAGTGAACTGAAAACGAAACAGAACTCGACGAAATTCATATAAGATTAAAAAATTCTTACAAGTATAGCTTGTAAGAAACAGAATAGACTTCAATATTGTCCTATTTATTTTTTGTATTGGGCTAAATTAAAAAAACCTACTGCCAAGCGGGTGGTTAATAGCAAGTTGTAAATAATCTCCGAAGGGGGTTCATCTTAATTCGTTCATCCCTTTCAGGGATGATGACTACACTATTACTACCGCACTTTTCAAGTGCGCTTAGTAATATTTAACCACTTCGTGGTATCCAATAGTTACCTACTATATTCAACATAGCGCAGATGGTGTTTGTGAATCAGCTCATTCTTTGCATATGCTTTTTAGTAAGTCTAAATTTATTTAATGTGAAAGAAGTACATGAAAAAAGTGCGATCACCCCCGATCACACTTTTAAACTGATGTGTTACTGTTTATCCCACCACGAATAAAACAGCAAAACACGCAGCTCCTAATAAGTTTATAATGAAGTATTTTCTATTAGTTCTGGTTCCAGGAAGATATCCAAACGATCGGTTTCACCATAGTTGTGCACCAGCGTGAGTTTTTGGGTAATAAAATTGGTGGCACTTACTTCAACCGGATAGGTATCTGCATCTAATTGGGGAATACGAAAACCACCTTTATCACCTTTCACAACATGATCGATATCGACCTTTGAAATCAGAATATGAGCTCGCTTAATAGGCATATTGGTTGTCTTGTCTTTTACCGAGCCAATGATAGCCAATTTTCTGCTGGCAGATTTTTCACGTTTCACGGCTTGCTGATAGGCTGAATAAACTTCAATATCTGTCAGCTTGAAAAAACTCTCCATTAACTTATTCAAACGATCGATTTGTAAGCGATCGATTTCGCGTGCCAATCGTTCAATTTTTAATCGAGCCTCTTCCCTCTTCTTAATCATTTCCTGAGGCATAGCAATATAGGTTTCCAGAGCATCCGAAGCACTCTTTAAGCTTTGTAGCATTTCGGCAGAGATTCCCATATCGGCCAGTTGTTCGCTGTGGGCATCACAATAAGCTATGGTCGTTATCGATTTGTCCAAAAGTTTGGAATAGGACAAACGCTGGAGCTTTTTATAAGTCGATTTAAAGTTATTGATTTGATCCAGCTGATTTTTGATTAAACAGTCGTTGTAAATCAAATTAAGCACCATTATTAGGCTGCTAGACAAATTCGCTTTCCTCTCTCCTTTTGTAATCGTGTAACCCCGAATATCGGAGGCTTGAACTCTGAGGGCCTCGTTAAAACCTTCATCCAATTGCAAAAGTTGACTTATCGTTGTCCAAACCAAAGGAATGACTTCTAGCTTAGCTTTAAATAGATCGACGTAATTGTTAAATTGATACATCATATTTTGAACTGGGGTATATCTTTTGTCCATAACATTAAATTTAATAATGAATTAAAACACTTAAAATTGATGATACTGCAAAAAAACCAAACTATATATATCGCTTAAAACCTGTAAATCCACCACTTACACAAGCAGATAGGACCGTTAACGTATTGTTTTCCAGATCATTAATCCTCTTGACGTAGAGTGCAATAAACTGATTAATGACAGAAACAATAATTTTAAAGCCACAAACAGATTGTTGAAAGTCGAAAACAAAACGCTTAAAGACAGAAGCAAAAGTCTCCAACTCATTAACAGATCGCTCTAAGTCAAAAACAAAAAGTTTAAGGAAAGAAACAAAGGTCTTACTAACTCAAACGCTTTGCTCAAAGTCGAAAACAAAACCGATAAAGAAAGAAACAAAAATCTTAAAGTCACTAACAGATTACTCAAAATGAAGCACAAAAAACGCTATTACTGGTTCATTCTTTTCTATTTTTTAAACGACTGCCCTTAAAGTGGTATTCAATACAAATAGTTTGAAAACCTCAAATCTTGATTTCGAATCAAAATCTTCAGTCAAGAAATAAGGGGAGTCTTATTTCTGTATTTTTTGGTGGGATAAGTAGTATTGGTCCTGCAGAACCAATATGAAAAGTTTTTCCGGAAAAAACTTTTAGAGTGCTAACAGTAAAACTACTTTTCAGACTTAGCTTGCTAATAAAGAGTCTACTGTGAATCACTTTAGGTTATAAATTTAACGAATTATTTCTTTAATTTTCAAATGTAAAATCCACTAATCACAAAAAACATGCGATTAGTCAGGTAAATTTAGTCATTAACGGTAGGCTGAAAGACTGTATTTTACAGGAGTTACAGTTTAATAGTGAAAAATAATATTTTTTTGTAAAATAATTGAATAAATATTTTATTGAGAGGTATAATGCGGATGTTTTTCTCTAATATGTGGATAAACCGATTTCTATTCGAAATCGAATGTGATTGTTGTATTATCGTTTTAGTTGGATTGAATTGATTTCCAAACAAAATGGACTCTGTCGATTTCTTACCATTAAATGGACTCTGTCGATTTCCTACCAAAATGGACTTCGTCGTTTTCTGCTTCGCTCCAATTCCCTATCCCTAAATCCCCTAAAGGGGACTTTGAAAAATTACAACTCATAAGCCTATTTTGGGACAAAACCGTCAAGCAGATGCTTTATACCTCTTAATATCAGGACTCTTTGATAATGACATCAAGAGAAACAAAAGTTTAACCACAAAGGTAAATGAAGGATATCGCGAAGGAACACAAAGGGAACTAAACAAACGTACGAGGGGACACAAAGGATCATAGAAAAAAAACACAAAACGAGTTGCAATAGAAGCCAATTGCTCAAAGCCTGTAGTATGTAGTCATACCCTAACATGGACGGCTTGCTTATCGTCAGAGTATGACGTTTGATAAGATTGAGGGTCTTCCTTTTTTTGTGAGGTACTCAGAGGAATAGGCGATTCGATCCAAGTCCCTAAAGGGGGCATTGGAAACAAGACCTTTTGAGCCATTAAGGATTTGGGGTAAACGCACATAAACACATGTATTTATCGCTGGGTTTTGCAGATCGCTCAGAATCCTATTTATTAGGCACTGGAATTTTCTCAATAATACAAATCCAGTCCGAATTCACTTGCTCTGTAGGACAAATTTTCTAATCTATCGCAATACTCATCTTCTAGTCCTAATTCAACAATACCTGTGATAGCATTATTATACATTCTGCCGATTGAGAGATAATAATTCTCATCCCAGTAACCAAAATCGGCTATGACGTCAAGACAGCAATCTACATAATGCAATTCAAGTTCAATATTCAGTTCAACAATCTTCATTTTTCGAACTGTTCCAATTAGTTTTTTTGCTTCAGATTCTTTTAAAACCAGATTTCTACCTGTAGGATATACATATTTTTCAATTTCCTTTTTGTATTTCTCAATAAGTTCTTTTATATCTCCAGTAGCGTAAATATCTAGATAGTTTTTTGCCATAGGAATAACTTTATACATCTCTGAAATCAATTTTATAATTTCAGTTTTCTCTAAAGTGTTTAATTTGGTTTTAACCTCTCTGAGCCCCATCGTTAAAATATTATTCGTTTTGCATTAAAGATAAAAAGATTTATTTTTTTCTCTTAGCTATCAACCATCATCTTTCAATGTGTTCCTTTGTTTCAATATGTGAGTTGCAGAAGAACAAAATTTGTAATTCTTCTTTCTCAATTGTCAATATCTAATTTTCGCATGAGTTTTTCCTGTATCTAAAACTTCCTTATTATTCATCTTTATTAGTCAAACTTAGAATGTAAATTTATATGTATGGATCACATCAAAAAGATGAGCATATTATTGAAAATAACTGGAACAATTTAAGGAGCAATTTAATACTCCTAACTTTAAAGCTGACTTTAAGAAAAGGGTTAAAAACAATCCTATTTAGTAGGAGTATTTCCTAAAATTGATAGCAAGGTGCCATCGGGCATGATGAAGTTAGCAATCTAATTAAGGAAATATTGTGCACGCAGCCATGCCTTGAAAAATCCAATAAGATCCCAGTTTTCTTCTTTTACTTTTCGGAAGGGTACAAAAAAAAACATAAGAGCAGCCATAAATATGGTAACTCTTATGCTCATTCCTAAATTATACTTAAATGCGTTTTGATTTTGGTTGAAGGTGCGTTAAACTACCAATTTGAATGGGCTCACCTGTTTCAATACTATTACGGGCAGCCACACCAATTAGAATAGACATGGCTCCATCACGGGTACCCGCCATGTGCTTAAATTCATCTTCCTTTCCGGGATGTAGAAATACCTGATCGTGCAAACGTATATCTCCACCACCATGCCCTCCTCGACTATAAGGAACATTAATCGTTTTTTGCTTACCCCACAATTTATGAGAAATAATAGGTTTTGTATTTGCATTTGTACCACCCTCTTGATTCATTTCAGCGGCATGTAATTCTTCTTGGCTCAGTGTTTCTGTATTTAAATAAGGTACATCCATAAAGGCTTCTATTCTGCCTTTGGTACCATTAAAAGCAACACGCCATCCTTCCCAAGGAGAGTAGGTTGTTAACATGTAATTCACATAAACATTATTTGCGTATTTAATATTAACGTTCATTTTATCGTAAATATTTATCTCAGGACGAAACAAACAGTTATCTCGAATATAACCATCATGTTCCTCATTAAGCACATATCGTTCATAATCATCTTTACTACGAGTTATATCCCAATAAAACTTACAAGTTTCTTTCTCATCACAATTACGACAATTTACGCCTTTCTTCTTTGGGTTACGTCCGTAAAATTCCAAATCGCCATAAGCAAATACTTCTTTGGGTTCAGAATCTAACCACCAATTTATTAGATCAAAATGATGCGTTGATTTATGAACCAATAAGGTTCCGCTGTGCTCACGTTGTCCGTGCCAACGACGAAAATAAGATGCTCCATGACTTGTATTAAGCATCCATGAAAAATCAACAGAAACAATATCTCCAATATCTCCTCTGTCGAGCATTTCCTTTACTTTTGTATTGTAAGGACTCCAACGATAGTTAAATGCTACAATCACTTTACGTTTGTATTTTTCCTCAGCATCCAATATCTCCTGACACTTAAACTCGTCAGTAGTCATTGGTTTTTCTGTAAGTACATCTACACCTGCGGCCAATGATTTTACGATATAGGTATGGTGCGTTGCATCAGTGGTTGTCACCATAGCCAAATCAGGATTCTCGTTTTTAATCATATCCTCAAAATTGGAATACAAACCGCATTTTTTATCTACACCAATATATTCTGCAGCATATTTTAGTCTTCCTGGATTATGGTCAACAAGTCCTACAAATTGAACGATATCACCATACTTTTCGATTATACGTTTACCCCAAAAACTATTTCCGCGTACACCAGTTCCAATTAGAACCAATTTAATTTTCTTTCCATTTGCTTTGATGGCCGCTTTCACCGGTCCTGCAATAATCGTTCCCGCTGCTACAGCGCCAACAGTTGTTAAAAATTTTCTTCTACTTAGCATGTTTAATCTATTTAGTATTTAATAGTGCTTCTTAATTGTATTTTTAAAAATATATCCAACCTTTGATTTTGGAATATATACACTGTTCCTTATTTTTGTTTAACATTCTCCTTGAAAAAAAGTAAAGACAGGGTTAAAAACAACATTAACAAACCTAACTACCAGCATGTTAACTTTAAAGACATTAAACATTCAACGATACCTAAAAAAGATCACGAATAGTCAAACCTTATCAAAATCTATTGTTAACAAAGAATTGTTGAAATATTTGGTAGATCAAACTATTAAAGGTGAAAATCCCAAAGAGTTTCAAATTGCCTTTGATGTATTTGGAAAACGAGGAGAATCAGATAAGGAGAAAAATATTAGGGTCTACATCCATAATCTTCGTAAAAAACTTACTGCATATTATGAAAATGAAGGTGCTAGCGATGAGATCCAATTTGAAATACCAAAAGGACGATATGAAATTAAATTTAACATTAATAGAAAAGCATATATTAGAACTCGTTTTAATATGCTTAGTCCGTACATATTAGTGCTCAGTTTAATTTTGCTTATAATTTCTAGTTCTTTATTCTACAGAGAAAACAAACCTACTGCTGCCAAGCAATTTATATGGAAAGATCTTGGCAAATCAAAATATCCTACTTTAATTGTTTTAGGTGATCACTATTTCTTTAATGGTTTAAACCCAATGGGGAGTACTAGTATTATGCGCCGAAATAATATTAATTCTGAAGAAGATTTTAAGAATCTATTAATTAAAAATCCTCACCTAAAAAATGAAATTAGTACAACTGAACAAACATATATAAATAAACAAGCACCATTTGGACTTTATAAAATAATGACTTTGCTTGGAGGAGGCCATACAAATATAGATCTTAAATTCTCAAGTGAATTTAGATGGGAAGACACTGAAAAAAAGAATGTTATTTTTATTGGATCGTTTAAAACCCAAAATAAATTAAAAAAAATACATGAAAAAATTGGTGTCGAATACCAAATTGATGAATCAATTATTCATTTCCATGGTAAAGATTCCGTTGCACATTATAAATG
>JADGFH010000658.1 GCA_016743925.1 Labilibaculum sp. | reverse complement strand
AGGTGGTTATTCTGATTTTTTACTTCAGGGAATGTATCAGGTATTTGAGAAATCAGGACAGCTTATAGAACAAGGATCTTTTGATAAAGGTGTTAAGCAAGGAATGTGGAATTATTGGAATGAATTTGGTGAAAAAACCAGAACTCTGCATTATACCAATGGATGGAAACATGGAAATGAAATAGTATACCATTCAGATTTTGAAAGAGAGATATTACCCTACAAGATGGGCGTTCTTCATGGAGATAAAATTATACATAAACGTGATACTAATATTGTAGTTCATTATAAAAATGGAATTGAGTTAACGAAAGAGAAGAAAAAGGCTTCGAACAAGTGGCTGAAAAATATTTTTAGAAAGAAAAAGAACGATACAGATGATAAATCTGATAAAAAGAAATCTCCAAACAAAGATTAAAGCTGGTGCCTTACAATATGTGGTCGTGCTTTCTTTGTTGATATTTTTTTTAATGGGAATGTTCATTTTACAAGCCCATTATTCAAATTTGCATGTAGATGAAGTTATTATTCAGGAGAGATTGAGTGATCATCTTTCATCAGCAAAGGTTTTACTTAAAGATATGCCAAGCCTTATAGATGAAGAAGGAAGTAGAGAGCTGTCATTGTTCGTAGACAGTAAAGTGTCGCTTGAAGTGACTAATTGGGGCGTTTATAAGCTGGTTGGTATTGAAGCTGGTTTTAGACATCATCAGAAGAAAGAAATTTTTTTAATGGGCGATGATATATGGTACGAAAACCGTCCAAGCTTGTATTTGGCAGATCATAAAAGATATTTGTCCTTATGCGGGAAAACCTGGATTGGTGGCCCGGCTTATTTGCCAGCTTTAGGTGTTCGAAGATCCTATGTGGATGGAGTTGGGTATTATCGTGAAAAGGTAATTCAAGGCGAGATTCGAAAATCAAGGACTGAGCTACCAATTATAAGGGAAGACCTAAGAGAATTATTTGAAGAGCAATGGAAATTGGATTTTGCTAGAGATAGTGTTGTTCAATGGGAAGATATAAATGAAGAAAGAGTGGTGAATTCTTTCAACAAGCCAAGTTTACTTATTCATTCTTTAGAAGAGATTGTATTGGATCAAGTAGAATTGTCTGGAAGAATTAAGGTGATTTCAGATGTTGCAATAAAAGTTTTGTCATCAACTAAATTGAAGAACTGTATTTTAATTGCTCCAAGCATTATTTTTCAACGCAATTGTAAGCTAAGTTGTCAGGTGTTCGCAAGAGATTACGTAGAGATTGGACAGGAATCTGAATTTGCTTATCCATCGCAAATCTTTATGTCTGGGCCAAATGTAAAGAAGGAATTGATTTTACAGGATTCTGTGAAATTTGCGGGGGAATTAGTTGTTCTTGGTAAACTTCAAAAGAAAATGCCTAGGATTAAAGTTAAGAAGGATTGCAAAATAGAAGGCTTTGTATACTGTGATGGGATTATTGAAATGGAAGGTGATGTGGCAGGATCCGTATACACTAATCGATTTGTATTGTATACCAGATCGGCTATGTACGAGAACCATTTGCTTAATAATCGTTTGGATATTGCGGATTTAAAAGAAGACTATCTTGGTGTTTCTTGGTTTGAAGAAGCGCACAGGAAAGACATAATTGAGTTCTTATGGTAAAGATAAAAGGGAGCACAATTTTAGAAGTCATTATTGCACTGTTAATAGGTACAATGATTATCGGTTTCTCGATGAATATTGTGGTTAAAACCAGTAAGAATTACAATGCGGTAAAACGTGCATCTGCTATGTTTCAGTTGAAGAACCGCTTTAAGCAGATTGAAAATGATTCAAGCTTATTGCAGGATACAATTCAAGGAAATGGTATTTACATAGTGGAGAAAATATCACCACATAAACAATCAGAATATGTATTTCTGCTTGAAATGAAAGCATATACATTGGAAAAGAGGTTTTTAGTTGAGAAAAAAGCATTTATTGAAATAATAAATAGAGATGGAGTGTAAAAAGATTCCGGCATTTACCTTAATGGAAATTACCATTGTGTTATTGCTAAGCATGATATTAATCGGAATTATTTTGCTTGGCTATAAGAATTTTGAACAGTATAGAGGCATGCAAAAAAAGAGTTCTCAGGAGCTATCGGAAGTGTTATTGATGCATACCAGATTATCTAATCATTTTGAAAATTCAAATTTGATTAGATATGAAAAAGAGGAAAGAAGGCTTGTATTTTCCGATACAACTTCTTTTGCTACTTGTTGGATCCAAAATAATCAAATTGTATTCCAGCACTTGCATGAAAAGGATACTATGAATGTTAAGATACTTGATTTAGTCATTGGTGAAGTACAGAATACCAAATTGGTAGATCACTTATCCTTTGTAATTGGAATGAAAGAAAAAAGTACTGTTTTTGATTATAAAAAGGATTATGGAAAAGCATTACTTTTTAATCTTAAAGATGTAAACGATGAGTATTAAGATTGAGGAATTAAAAACTAAAAAAGAATTGGTGAAGTCTCCTAAAAAAGAAGCTGGTGCTTTTGATTTTTTAAGTAAAGAAATTTCGCTTTCAGGAAGTAGTTTAAAAGATAAACAAAAGGAAGAATTTTATTCGAATTTGGGGATGCTCTTGTCTTCAGGAATTGATATGAGATCATCTTTAAAGATTATTTGTGAAGAAAAAACGCGGAAAAAAGAGAAAGAAATATTTGAGACTTTGTATGAAGATATGGTGAAAGGGATGAATATTTCTGACTCTATGAGAGCTTCTGGGCATTTTTCAGATTACGAATGCTATAGTGTTGGTATTGGTGAAGAAACCGGACGTTTGAATGAAGTGTTGAATGATATAGCAAAATATTTTTCCAACCGAATCAAACAAAAAAGGCAGTTGGTAAATACATTTACCTATCCAACAATTGTTATTGTTACTGCCTTATTGGTAGTCATCTTTATGATGAACTTTATTGTTCCCATGTTCATGGATATATTCAAAAGATTTAGTGGTGAATTGCCCGCATTAACCCAAATGGTAATGGATATTTCTAAGGCATTTAATAAAAATTTTCTTATTTATCTGACGCTTATAATTGCTATTATTTCCGTGTTGTATTCCTTAAGAAAAAGAGAAGCTTTTCGAAAGTATGGTTCCTTATTAGTTATGAAGATTCCTGTTGTGGGAAGCCTTGTGATGAAAACTTACTTGGTACGATATTGTCATACGATGGCATTACTTCTAAGTGCAAGAATACCCTTGTTGAGAGCAATTCGTTTGATGGGTAAAATGATTTCTTTTCATCCTTTCGAACAAGCAATGGTACGATTCGAAGATGATATTATGCATGGCAAGACACTTTATCAGAGCATGAGTAGTTTTACCCTTTTTGACAGTAAAATGAAATCATTAACCAAAGTTGGAGAGGAAATAAACCAATTGGATAGAATTTATACTGGCTTAAGTAAGCAATATGAAGAAGAGTTACAACATCAGATAGGAATATTGAACAGTTTATTGGAACCGATACTCATTATTTTTGTAGGCTTGTTTGTGGCTTTAATCTTAGTGGCAATGTACTTACCAATGTTCCAAATGAGTAATTCCTTTGTGTAGAAATAATTGTAAATGAAATAATTTAATTGATATGAATACTAAATTACTAAGAAAGAAAATACCAGCCTTTACCTTAAATGAATTATTGGTGGTATTGGTGATTATTGGAATATTAGTCTTAATAGCTCTACCAAATTTAATGCCTCTTATTTCTAAGGCGAAGAGTGTAGAAGCACAAACTCAATTGGGGCATTTGTATACACTTGAGAAAAATCATTTTTACATGTATTCCAAA
>JADGFH010000657.1 GCA_016743925.1 Labilibaculum sp. | reverse complement strand
GACAGATATAAAGGTGGTGTGAGAGGTGCATCCCGACTATTTTAGTCGGGACCATCTACTCGATTAGCGATATGTACTTTATTCTACAATATTCAAATCATACTTTTTAATCGCCTTATTATCAATCATAATAACACAATCAACCAAGAACGTTAGATGCTTTATAATTTCAGTAATTGAAAGACGATGTTCTTCATTTAGTTGATATGGTTCGGGGTAGAATTTTAAAAATTTCTCATCTACAATCCCATTTCTATGAGCATAAAGATGTCTTATCTGTAGGATTCTTTCAATTTCTTCTTGCTTTTGTTTATCTATTACATGAAGCTTTTCTATTTGTTTATTTTCAGATAAAAAACCTTTTACACTTCCTCTTTGAAGTTTACTTAATTTTTTTTTCGACCAATATGCAATAAACTCTTGCATATCTGTGCAATCCAATACTTCTTTAATGGTTACCTCTTGTGTTGATTTTAAGGTATCTGGTTTTGCTAAAAATATCTCGTAAAGTAAATCAGATAAGTATGTTTCGAAATTATCAGCACATGATGAATACAAAATTCGGGTTAGGATTTTTCCTTCTTGATTATCTGTTGGAATATCAGAAGAAGATGGAAATAGCAACTCAGAAAGTCTATCTGCGATATTGATTATGCTGATGTAGTGGTTAACAAATTCACTTTTAGCCTCTGTTCCATTAGTTTTATTTAAATACAACACATCCTCTAGACCCCTTATTACCTGCAGTTTATTATCACCAAGAGGTCGTTCTACAGGATTTTGTAATTTAGTAGAGCTTCCTTCTCTCAAGTAAATTTTACCTTCAACAGAAACAACCTCGCTTGATTTTTCTATTGAAATCACATAAATTCGTTTTCCTTCATGGATTAAGTTTTCATATTTAACAATTGGTTTAGGCGAGAGTAAATCAATTGCTTTGTGTGTCACATTGGTAGCATGAAAATCTGCACTTAATCCGTTAATTATGATTTTTTGAGAGGTTTCTTTTACACCTAATACTAAATACCCACCGTTTGTATTTGCAAAAGAGGCAATAAGCTGTGCAATACTTCTAGCTGGGGGTAACACAGCTTTGTATTCAAGTATTTCGCTTTCAGGTTTTCCAATTAATGATTTAATATCTTCCATATTTTTTAGACTGGAAATTTAACAATATTTGCACTTTTTAATATATGTCCTAAAGTTATTTGACGAGGACATAAATCATCATCAATCCATAATTCAGAAGGTTCGTAATCCAAAATATCTCTTTCTGAACCATAATAAATAATAACCTCATCATTGTAAGCGGGTCTAACAACAATACTAATTTCTTTTCCGTCTTTTATTATTCCAGCTAAGATTGTAGGAGCTGTTGATGTATCTATGTTGTCTAAATCATATTCAGGAAGTGTATTTAAGGTCTCTATAACATTTTGTTTAGCTTTTTCAATTAAACCTTGAACGAAAACAAACATATCTGTTGTTGGAGTTGATTTATGAGAAAAAATGTTTTCAAGATTTTTATCTTGAATAGCATCTTCCCATTCTTCTAAAGACGAGATCCCCATGTCAAGTAATATATTTTCTGTAACAGGTAATATACTTTTAGTGTTACTTTGTGCATTGCTTATTAATTCTCTAATCTGGGATAAATCTTTAACATCAAACTCATTTAGAAGCTCGTTGAGTTGTTCTGCTTTAGTAATGTTTTCAAGAATCTCTTCATCGTCATATAAAAGATGTTTATTTCTATACAGATTGGGAAATAATTCTTTTGATTTAGATGGATTTTCTTGAAACCATATTAATAGTTTTTTAAATGCACTTTTATAGCTCTTAGCAACCTCTCTGTCATTCGCTTTATTATTAACCTCAGAGTTTATTTCTTTTACGGCATATGAAACATCTATAACTTTGTCATCTCCTAAATCAAATGATATTTTTTCGTCTAATAACTTTTCTCTAATATCAATACCTAATTCATCCAAAATATCTTTAAAGTCGTTACCAATATCTCCACTATCTCTCATTAAAGTAGCTTTAATAACAAGATTACCATGCTGGTTAGGAAATATTGCACGGTTATTTATTATTGAATCATATTCTTCATCTTCTTTTTTTACAAAGTCATAGTATTGTTCTAGCCATTGATTTGCGTCAATACCTTTAAGTACTTTAGATAATTCTTCTAATGTTTTTTGATTTTGTATGAAACAGGCAAGTTGATCTGTCGTTAATTTACCACATTGACTCCAAGTTAATTTGTTCCATAATTCTAAGTCGGATTCTCTAGGTAGTCTATATGGAAACCAATAATTGGATATTTTCCACAATTCACTTCTATTTTCGGCATTTGATGAATTTGGGAACCAAATATATTTATTATTGCTACTATTTTGTATTGCTTGTATTTTTTCATCTGCTGTTCTTACAATCTTAACCGAAAGTAATTTCTGTCTTATTGGGGTTAAAACATTTCTTTCAAACCAATTGTCATCAATCCAATTGGGACTACTATAGAGGGGCTTTATTTGAGCTAAAAGATGTAGATTACCCCACTCATTTTTTGATGCAAAATCTAATAATTGATAATATAATTCAACAGCTTCACTGATAAAAATTTTATTCTCTTCAGCTAGTGGGTTCGTTCTTTGTGAAGATGTTAAATACACACCGTCACGTGGATCAGTAGGATTAAAATTTGGGTTATTTATTATTGTTGGAAATGGAAAGACTTCTGTTCCTATTAAAGGAAAATCACAAAATAATCGAGGTGTCGTTTTATTGATAGGTAGCAATTCAATATTCTCACCATCAATCTTTATCGGCATCGCAATTGTAGTGAAATTCTTATTTATTACAGCAAAGGAATAACTACTTATGGTATCGTCATTATTTTTATCACATATATCTATTGTTATAGCTTCAATATTATCATCAATTACATCTAAATGTTCAGTATTTTTAAATAATAAGTTTTCATTTTTTATTTCAACACTTGTAATGTCATTTGCAAATACAAAAGTAAAAGGTAAGCATTGTTTTAAATCTTTTATTCCTGCCTCAGCAACAGATAATCCAATTGTATCTGATAATGAATATGTGAACTTTGTGTTGAAGTTTCCTTCAATATAATCTACATAAGGTGGATATTCATCTAAATTTTGGACAGAATCTTTTGAGTTTTGAACAGAATCTGTTATGTTTTTTAGCTCAAATCCACTTCGATCTAATTCTAAGTTGAATTTTCGATGTTCAAGTTCTGGTTCTTTAGCGACTCCCTCTACTTTAACAATTTCAGATAAAAGATGAGTTGTAAGAAATCCTGTGCCAAATTTACCGGTTGTTTTTCGTTTACCCAGATTGTCATTATTTCTATCTTTGGAAGATATTTGTTCAATTAAAAAACGGATATTATCAGCAGTAAATGGTTTTCCATTATGTTTGAATGAAATATTAGAAGATCCATTACTCTGATGATAATCTAAAATAATCTTGACTCCATCTTCTTGATGAACGTCTTTAGCATTTTGAATTAATTCCCATATCCAACGCCTTGGAGCAATTGGTGAATTTTCTACGAGAGATCTTAATGTAGACATTTCACGTAGGATTTTTGTTGCTATATTTTGATAGTGTGCACGATTTTCAGAAGCTTCAAATTTTTCTTTATATGTCATTTTATATTGAATGTTTTTGAAATTTTGTTATTGGGTATAATATTGTTTGAATGTAATGAAAGCCAATCCCTGTTTTGCATGAATTTGATTGTTACAGTTCATAAATTTAATAATTTGAAGTAAACATCATAAGTAAATAAGGTAAAATATTTTGTA
>JADGFH010000656.1 GCA_016743925.1 Labilibaculum sp. | reverse complement strand
GAACAGAAAATGTTTGATGCAGATTTAATCAGCCCTGAAAAACCGAAAACAGTTACTACCAACTAGAAAAGGGAATTTAGAATGACTAGAAGTGTAAGCTTAATAAAGAATTTGGATTGGTGGACAATATTCATGTATGTTCTTCTCGTGTTTCTGGGATGGATAAATATATATGCTGCTGTTTATAATGATGAGCATCAAAGTATTTTTGATGTAACTCAAAGGTATGGAAAGCAATTGATGTGGATTGGGGCCGCATTTTTTCTGGCTATTATTATACTGATTATTGAAGGAAAGTTCTTTTCGGCTTTTGCTTATCCAACCTATCTCACCATGATTTTTCTCTTAATTGCCGTTCTAATATTTGGTAGAGAAGTTAATGGGGCACGATCTTGGTTTCAGTTAGGACCAGTTCGCTTTCAGCCTGCTGAATTCGCTAAGTTTGCAACCTGCTTAGCGATATCTCGATACATTAGTCAGTTTAATTTTAAAATTCATAATTTTAAATCATTAGTGATTTCTGGTATCATATTGTTTACGCCCGCAGTTTTAATTATACTTCAACGAGATGCTGGATCAGCACTTGTTTATACTGTTTTTATTCTAGTATTGTACCGAGAAGGTTTATCTGGAATTGTCTTGTTTCTTGGGTTTCTTGCTATTTTATTGTTCGTTATTACACTCCTGATGACTAAATTGTATGTTTTACTTTTTATTGTTGGTGGATCATTTTTATTTCTAAAGGTTATGGGCTTAAGTTGGAAACAGATTCTATTTGGTCTAGTAACTATTTCTATTGGTTTTGGACTTGTTTGGGGAATTTCCATCTTGTTAGAAATGGATTTATCAGTATATACAGTTCTATTAATTTCTATCGTTTTAAATACAATACCATTTTTATACTATATCTATAAAGATCGAATCAAGAATGCAATTTGGGTTTTTGCAATTGCAATTGGAAGTATATTCTTTACTTTATCGGTTAGTTACCTGTTTGAAAAAGTTTTAGAATCTCATCAACAAGAACGTATTAATGATTTATTAGGCATTGAATCGGACCCTTCTGGAGCAGGATATAATGTGGTTCAATCAAAAATAGCGATTGGTTCAGGTGGCTTTGCAGGGAAAGGTTTCTTAAACGGTACGCAAACAAAATTTAAATTTGTACCAGAGCAAAGTACCGATTTTATTTTCTGTACAGTAGGTGAGGAATGGGGATTTATAGGCTCTAGTGTGGTTTTATTTCTTCTACTCGTATTAATAATTAGACTTTTGTTTTTAGCAGAAAGGCAGCGATCGCCATTTAGTAGAATTTACGGTTATGGTGTTGCATGTATTTTGTTTTTCCATTTGGCCATTAATGTTGGTATGACCATTGGACTAGCTCCAGTAATTGGAATTCCATTACCGTTTTTTAGTTATGGAGGATCTTCCTTGTGGTCTTTTACTATTTTACTGTTTATTTTCCTTCGTTTAGATGCCAACCGTATGGAGTTGCTACGTTAATTTGGTGTTCGTTGCTAACATATTGTATTAAATCTTTCATAAAGAGATTAAACTCATTTTCAAATTGATCATACTCATTTGTAAGCGTTTTAATGGCATAATCAGCTTCTTTTGGAAGACTTGTATATTTGGCCATGATTTCTAATGCAGTTTTCAAACCATCAAGACTTGCATAACTCTCCATTCTTCTGCTTTGAATCATAAATGGCAGAAAAACTTTTACTCTGTTGGGAAGAGTTAAGTAATTTCTGATCAATACCTCATGTGATAAATTAACAAACTTAGAAATGGTTTCAGTGTGATAAGAATTCCAGTTTTTTGCCAAGAAATGATCGTAAATCATATCAACAACAACTCCTGAATATTTACTGTATCCTTTTTTAAGCCTTTTTGAGCTATTTAGTGCAATAGGATGATGATCTGTGAAATGATCGATGTTTCGATGAAGTAAAATGCCTTTTTGAACTTCTGAATGATAGTTCTGGTATTTACGACCTTTTATATAATCTCCAATAAAATTCCCCAACTTAATTTTCTCCGACTCTCCAGAAAGATATTGATGTGCTAAAAAGTTCATATTTCGTTTTCTATTTTAATCGAAAGTAGGCAATATATCACAATTATAACCTGTGTATTTATTCTTATTTGCTTTGTTATTCTAATAACTAGACTTGATAAAATGGCATAACTTAATAAGTTAAGGCTCTTTTTTTTAAATGTCAATTTTAAAAGCCGTGTTAAGCAACAGACAGTATTTGAATGATTTATCTACTTAAAAATTAGCTGGTTTGTGTTAATGTTCATAATTTATGTAATCATACCTAATACTAATTTTTAACTAAAGAAAAAGAAGTTATGACTAAAAGAAATGTCATTATTATTGGTGCTGCAGGTCGTGATTTTCACAATTTCAACACCTTTTTCAGAGACAACTCAGACTACAATGTAATTGCTTTTACGGCAGCTCAAATTCCGGACATTGATGGACGAAAATATCCGGCAGAATTGGCTGGAACGATGTATCCAAAAGGAATTCCAATTTATGCTGAGCAAGACTTAATAAAACTGATAAAAGAGCATTGTATTGATGATTGTATCTTTTCTTATTCGGATGTATCGTATACGAAAGTGATGCATATGAGTGCAATTGTAAATGCAGCAGGTTCAAATTTTAAGTTATTAGGTCCTGGTGATACAATGATAAAAAGTCATAAGCCTACCATCGCAGTTGTCGCAACTAGAACAGGATGTGGAAAATCGCAAACATCACGAAAAGTGATTGAAGAGCTAATGGCAAAGGGCTTAAAGGTAATTGCTATTCGTCATCCAATGCCTTACGGTGATTTGGTAGCCCAAAAAGTTCAACGATTTGCGACTGTTGAAGATTTGAAAAAGCACAAGTGTACCATTGAGGAGATGGAGGAATATGAACCACATGTAATTCGTGGGAATGTGATTTATGCAGGAGTAGATTATGAAGCTATTGTTCGTGCTGCTGAAGAAGATCCAGATGGTTGTGACGTGATACTTTGGGATGGTGGAAATAACGATTTCTCGTTTTATAAGCCTGATTTAACCATTACTGTTGCAGATCCACATCGAGCAGGTGCTGAATTAAATTATTACCCAGGTGAAGTTAACCTTCGTTTGGCCGACGTGGTAGTAATTAATAAAATGGATTCAGCTGCTCCAGAAGGAATTCAGACGGTAAGGGAAAATATTGCTTTGGCGAATCCTAATGCAGTTGTTGTTGATGGAGCTTCACCTATATCTGTTGATAAGCCAGAATTGATTCGTGGCAAACGAGTTCTTATAGTAGAGGATGGTCCAACATTGACGCATGGTGAAATGAAAATAGGTGCTGGAACAATAGCAGCACGAAAATTTGGAGCTGCTGAGGAAATTGATGCTCGTCCGTATCTTGTTGGTAAATTGAAAGAAACCTATCAAATCTATCCAAATATAGGCAACATCCTACCTGCAATGGGGTATTCAGATCAACAATTAAAAGATTTGGAAGCAACAATTAATTCTAGTGATTGCGATTCGGTAATTATTGGAACACCTATTGATTTGAATCGAATTATAAATATACAGAAGCCAAATACAAGAGTTTATTACGATTTAGAAGAAATTGGTTTTCCAAAATTATCACATATAATAAAACAATTTACAGAAAAGCATCATCTTACAGAAGAGATGGCTTAAGTAGTTGAAATTGAGTTGAAAATAAAAAGAGTAGATTATTCTGCTCTTTTTTTTATTTTACATTTATTAAAACATAAAGTATAAGCTGAAAAAATGGAATTTGAACACAACTTTATATCAAATAATAAG
>JADGFH010000018.1 GCA_016743925.1 Labilibaculum sp. | reverse complement strand
GATTTATATTAGAATTGAAACTGTATGGTGAAATTAGTATTTTTGGGAACTGGAACGTCTCAAGGAGTTCCAATAATAGCGTGTAAATGTCCCGTATGTCTGTCTAATAAAAGAAAGGATAAGCGCTTGCGTTCTTCTGTCTTAATTAATGTTGATGGACAGAATTTGGTGATTGATAGTGGTCCTGATTTCAGATATCAGATGTTAAGGGCTAAGGTTGAGAATATTTCAGCCATCCTTTTTACACACGAACACAAAGATCATACAGCAGGTTTAGATGATATTCGCGCATTTAATTGGGTGAATAAAAAGGCTGTTTCGATTTATGCCGAGAAACGTGTTCAGGAATCTTTAAAGAAAGAATTTTCTTATGTTTTTGCTGAATTTAAGTATCCCGGAATTCCCCAAATGAATTTGATTGACCTTACCAATGAAGCTTTTCATATTAATGGTACAAGTATTCTTCCGATAAGGGTAAGGCATTTGAAATTACCTGTTTACGGATTTAGAATAAACGATTTGGCATACATTACTGATGCTAATTATATCTCACCAGAGGAAAAAGAGAAGTTGAAAGGTTTAAAAGTATTGGTCTTAAATGCACTTCGTAAGGAAGATCATATTTCTCATTTTACCCTTTCTGAAGCGTTAGAATTGGTTAAGGAACTAAAACCCGAAAAAGCATATTTTACACACATTAGCCATCAAATGGGATTTCATAATGATGTGGAAGCAGAATTACCTGAAAATGTATTTTTAGCTTACGATGAATTAGAGATTGAGATAAACTAGTAGATCTATTTAAGTCATTTTTTTATTTCTCCACTTTAATCATGAAAAACACACTAATTCCGCCTAGTATAAAGAAGATTACTCCAGCCAACATTAAGGCAGAAGAAAGCGTAAAATGATCAGTGTACCAACCTAAAAAAGGACCGATAAGAGCAAAGCAGATTCTAATTATAAAGTTACGAACCGAAAGTACTGTTGCTCGCATCTCCGATTCGGTTATTCTATTGATGTAATCCTTTAAAACAGGAGTTGCAATTCCTCTCACAAAATAAAAGAAGAAGAGTACGCCAACACCAATTAAGGAATTGAACCAACCAGTTAAGAAAAAACCAATTGATACGCCAAGAACAATAAAAATAGATGTTCCTCTTTTTCCTAAATATCCTTCAACTTTATAAGCAGATAGGGCTACGAAACCAACTGTTAAGTTTAAGAGCGTCCAGATAACACCAATGGTGCTTACTTCTATATCCAAATCACGTAAGTAAGGCTGAATAAACCAAGCAAGCGTAAGTGTAGCGCAACCAATTACCGATGAGAGAACAATATTCCATCGGAGTATGGCATTGTCCCAAAGAGAAAATTTAACAATGCTAAGAATGTGTTTAAAGCCGACTTTTATTTTTACAGAATTTTGGTTCGGATCAACCAAAAGAATTGAGGCGGGTATCGCTATAAAGGCAATAAAGGATTGAAAAATAAATGGAGTTCTTAAGCTTATTAAAGCAAGACTACCTCCAGCGATACCGGCAAGTGCTTCTGCAAAGTTTCCAACAGACATAACGCGGCTTTCTTGCTTAAGGTAATCCTTCTCTTTCTTCATTTTTAAAAGACTATCGTACAGCATTGCTGAATCCGATCCAGAGATAAAGCTACTGCCAACACCGAGAATTAATTCAGCAATTAAAAAACCAGAGAAACTATGACTAAAAGAATAGACTACAAAACCCAGGCAGCCTAAAATCGAACCTAAAATCAGAGACTTTTTTCTTCCCCAAACATCAGCAATGTATCCTGATGGTATTTCAAGAGCAACAACAGCAACAGAATAAATTCCTTTAAGTGTAAGTACATCTTGCATACTCAAACCATTCTCCTGATAAAATAGAACAATAATAGGCATGGTTAGCATGAACCACTTGGCAATTTTGATCCAATACAGTTTTGGTATGTTTCCAGAAATCGAAGCTGTCATCTCATTTATTTGAGCTGCAAAGATAATTGCTCTCCTGTAAACAAAAAGCATTTCTCGTTTATAATTTGAAGCTTGTGAAAATCCGTAAAATAGAAAATTGGAATGACTTTTGTTTTTATGACACAGAACCTTACGAATCAGATGCTCGTACAAGATGATGAATAAATTGCTTGCAGAAACAGAATTAGAAATTAATTATAAATCGTGATAGTTGCCAATTTATTTCCGTAAATTGAAAAGGAGGAGTTGGATTTGTGGGCTGTAGCAGTTTTTTACCTTAAAAATACTTGACCTATGGGAATGACATTAATCGAAAAGATTTTAGCAAATCACTCAAAAGAAAGTCGTGTAAAACCAGACGAAATTGTTGATATCGAAATTGATATTCGTGTTGCGCGAGATTTTGGAGGTGCTAATGTGGTGAAAAATATTCGGGATCATAATCTGCGAATTGCCGATCCTCAAAAAACATTTTTCACTTTCGATTGTAACCCAACAGGATCGGATCAGAAATATGCTGTGAACCAACAAATATGCCGATTGTTCGCTAGAGATAACGGCGTGAAAGTCTTCGATATCAATACTGGAATAGGAACTCATACCTTAATTGAGAAGGGACTTGCTTACTCTGGAATTACCGCAGTGACAACCGATTCGCATGCTAATATTTTAGGTGCAGTAGGTGCATTTGGTCAAGGGATGGGCGATAAGGATATTGCTGCTGCAATTCACAATGGAAAAGTATGGTTTAAGGTTCCTAAATCCGTAAAGATAAATTTGAATGGAAAACGCCCCGAGGGAATTTATGCCAAGGATATTGTATTGGGCTTATTGAATCAATTTGGCGCAAATACCCTGTTAGGATATGCTGTTGAAATTTATGGCGATGAGGTAGGTGAATTGGCTTTGGATGAGCGAATTACAATTTCATCTATGGCAACAGAAATGGGCTGTATTATCATTTTCTTTACGCCTAATGAAGCTATAATGGAATATTCTCAGTTTCGTAATGGGAAAAAACTAGAAATCGTAAGAGCAGATCATGATGCGGAATATGAGCAATTGTATGAATTGAATATAGAAGCGTTCGTACCTCGTGTGGCATTGCCAGGCGAACCGCACAATACGGTTCCCGTAAGGGAAGCTAAAGGAGTGAAAATTGACTCTGCTTTTATCGGAAGTTGCACCAACGGAAGAATGGAAGATTTTAGAATTGCTGCAGGAATTTTAAAAGGAAAACGGATAGCTCCCGATGTGGTTTTTAAAATTGTACCTGCTACCGATGAAATTTGGAATGAGTGCTTGAAAGAAGGCTTAATAAACATTTTTAAAGAGGCTGGAGCGATGGTGTCCAATGCCGGATGTGCTGGATGCGCAGCAGGACAGGTAGGTCAAAATGGAGAAGGTGAAATAAGTATAAGTTCTGGAAATAGAAATTTCCCTGGTAAGCAGGGAAAAGGTAAGGTTTATTTGGCATCACCTGCAACGGTTGCAGCTTCGGCAATTGCTGGTTGTATT
Source organism: Labilibaculum sp. (assembly GCA_016743925.1). Taxonomy (GTDB): domain Bacteria; phylum Bacteroidota; class Bacteroidia; order Bacteroidales; family Marinifilaceae; genus Labilibaculum. The sequence continues at coordinate 19,633 of JADGFH010000018.1, read as the reverse complement.
GTTCCTCACGATGAGATTCCTGATATTCCGATGACATTTGGAATGAGTGATTCAAAACGCAAAATGGTCGAAACGGCGGTTATTTTAGACTCGATGGAAATAGAAAAGCCAAAGAGTATTGAAGGACGCGTTTGGTACATTCCAATGGATAATATCGATACGGATATGATTTATCACAATCGGTATTTGTCCATTACGGATACGTCTGAAATGGGACAATATACTTTAGATAATTTGGAGGGTTACGAAGATTTTGCCCAAAGAGTTAAGCCGGGAGATATTGTGATTGTGCATAAGAATTTTGGTAGTGGAAGTTCTCGACAGCAAGCAGTAGATTGTTTTAAAGCCTTGGGAATTCAAGCAATTGTTGCTGAATCTTATGGTGCGATTTACGAGCGAAATGCAATAAATGCTGCGTTCCCAATTATGACTTGCGATACCATTGAAAAATTGAATTTAGCAGACGGAGATATTGTTCAATTGAATCTCGAAACAGGAAAACTAAGCAATCTATCTAAGAAAGTAAGTACTCAGGGCGATCGCTTCTCTGAAGTGCAACTGGAAATATACCAAAATGGCGGATTATTTTAAAACATTAATCACTAAGGGAGCCTAAATTAGTGCTTAAGCATAGATCTGATCATGCAAAATCTAACTTTCGTTGAGAAAATATTTAGGGCAGAATGTGGTAGTATCGTTTTTAAGAGCCCTGATATTGTGCTAACGCACGATAACACTGCAAGCATAAAAAAGACATTCCAGAAAATGGGTGGTGAAAAGGTGAAAAATCCTGATCAGCTATTGGTTGTTCTAGACCATAATGCTCCGCCAACTAATGCAAAATTAGCAACCGATTATCAAAAGATTCGGGAATTGGTGCGGGAGCAGCGAATCAAGAAATTTTACGATGCTAGCTCAGGCATTTGTCATCAAATCATGTCCTATCATGCCAAGCCAGGAATGATAATCGTAGGTAGTGATAGTCATACTTGTACTGCTGGTGCATTTAATGCCATGGCTGCAGGAATTGATAGAACCGAAGCTGCTGGCCTGTGGAAAAGAGGTGAGACTTGGTTTCGAGTTCCAGAATCCATTAAAATAACTTTAAATGGAAGCTTACCAGAAGGCGTTTATGCCAAAGATCTTTCCTTGTGGATTATTGGAATATTAGGTTCTGCAGGAGCCAATTACATGTCTATAGAGTATCATGGAGAGGGAGTTGGGAAACTTTCCATTTCTGAACGAATGACATTGGCTAATTTGGCTTCGGAGATGGGAGCTAAGAATGCCATTTTTCCTCCCGATAAGGTTTTGGAAGAATTCTATGGACAAAAGGTAAAAGGCATTTGGGCTGATAAAGGAGCGCGATATTTTAAAGAATATGAAATTGATTTAAGTGGATTGGTGCCGCTTGCTGCCGCTCCTCATCATGTCGATAATGTGAAATCCATATCAGAATTACAAGGATTGAAATTAAATCAGGGATTGATTGGTACTTGTACCAACGGACGATTAGAAGATTTAAGAATTGCTGCAAATATTTTAGTAGGTAAGCAAGTTGCTTCGGGTTTTCAATTGCTGATTACGCCAGCTTCCAAAGAAATCTATTTAGATGCCATTAAGGAAGGAATTATTACCAAATTGATGAATGCTGGAGCTAGCATTTTAGGCTCCTCTTGTGGGCCTTGTTTGGGTACTGGTCAGGGAATACCTGCCGATGGTTTCAAGGTGATTTCGACAGCGAATCGTAATTTTTTAGGACGAATGGGAAATAAGAATGCAGAGATTTATCTAGCTTCACCGGCAACTGTTGCCCATTCGGCACTTAGTGGAACAATTACTGATCCTCGCAGGAATAAAAGCAATCAAATTAAGTTTCCTTATCAGAAAATTCAAAGTGCCACAATTGAGATTAAGAATTCCGATAAGCGAAAATATACAGCTGTTTGGGATTATTCAGATGTAGATCATTTGAATACTGACCAAATGTTTGCAGGAAATCTAACTTATGAGATTTTGAGTTCCGATCCTGAGGGAATTCGTCCTCATCTGTTAAAAGGATTCGACGAAGCTTTCGCTGATAAAGTAATGCAAGGAGATATATTAATTGCAGGTGAAAATTTTGGTTGTGGTAGTTCTCGGGAGCATCCGGCAGTTGGATTAGCGCATGTAGGAGTGCAGGCTTTGATTGTGAAATCGGTGAATAGAATATTTTATCGCTCGGCAATTAATCAAGGTCTTTTACTGATTGTGAACCGTGAAATTGTTGATTTTTATAAGCGGGGAGATGCGATACAGCTTGATGTTCAGGAAGGAGTCATTCAAATACGCCAAAAACGGTTTGAAATTCCTCCTTTGCCCGCGAAATTGCAAGAAATAATAAAATGCAAGGGTCTTGTGAATTGGATAAGGGCTGTAATATAGGCTCTTACTTGCCTGTGGGTGATTTTTACTGAAAAAAAATGCAATTATATTTGTTTGGGATCGTAATAAATACCTATATTTGCATCGCCTTTTAAGGGAATGGTCCAGTAGCTCAGTTGGATTAGAGCAATAGCCTTCTAAGCTATAGGTCCCAGGTTCGAGCCCTGGCTGGATCACTCATTTTTTTAAAAAGCAAAAGAAAAAAGAAGAAAAAAACAAGGACGGTCCAGTAGCTCAGTTGGATTAGAGCAATAGCCTTCTAAGCTATAGGTCCCAGGTTCGAGCCCTGGCTGGATCACAAAGACGATACGAAAGTATCGTCTTTTTTGTTGCAAACCCCCGCCATATCTACTATCTTTAGGTGTTGTGTCAATTTTCTGATACACAAACAAACGTTTCTTTTATCACATTTGCAGTACCCGTGTAGTACCGGGTGCAATACCCATTGCAGTACCAGTTGCAATACCCAACAATACCCAAATATGAAAGCGAGCTATAAGATAGTGTATAACCGTAAGCGAAAATTGAACAAAGAGGGCAAAGCTCTTCTTCAACTTCAGGTCTGTTTACAAAGAAAACAACGATTTTTCTCTATTGGCATTTATCTGATCCCGAAACAATGGGATGAATCAAAAAGACAAATCAAAAACCATCCAAATCAGATCCGACTCAACAAACAGATTCGAGATTTGATCTCTGGACTTGAGGATTTTGAAATAAAAGTGGGTGAAGAGAAAAAGAATTTCAGCTTTATTCATGTGGAAAACTACTTGTCTGGTGACGTTGATATGGAGTTTATTGAATTCTGCAAAAACGAGCTCGAACAAGATACCTCAAAGAAATACAGCACATATCGAGCCATTAAATCAAAACTCAATACACTAGAAACCTTTGGAGTATTTCGAAGCTTTCACGATATTGATTATATCAATATTGTGAAGATGGACAATTGGTTACGCCGAAAAGGCTTATCAGATGCAACCGTATTTAAGTATCATAGCACACTTAAACAATTTATAAATATTGCAATTAGGAAAGATATTTTTCCTTTACAGAATAATCCCTATCTAAAATTCAAACCTAAAGCACCTAATACTGCAAAGCGTAGATTTCTAGATAAAGCACAAATCAAAAGACTGAAAGAAAAGGAATTTACAACTACTCGCTTAGCAGAAATTAGGGATGTTTTTTTGTTTTCGATATATACAGGCATGGCCTATGCTGATATCGCAGTCTTACGAGCAAAAGATATGTACACGGATGACAATGGCGATAGATGGATATGGCGTGAGCGTGAGAAAACAGCAAACGAGTACAAAGTGCCACTACTACCGCAGGCAATAGAAATACTAAACCGCTACGACCTAGGCAAACGATTACTGCCAGTAAAGACTAATCAAAAGACAAATGAGTATTTGAAGGAGATTGCTGGGCTTTGTGAGATAGAAGAAAATTTAACCTTTCATATGGCACGACACACATTTGCAACCACAATCACTTTGAGTAATAATGTGCCGATTGAGACCGTTAGCAAGATGTTAGGACACTCTGATTTGAAAACGACCCAAATATACGCCAAGGTTGTTGATGAGAAAATGAAGAGCGATATGGATGCTCTTAGACAAAAAATGATAGAACAAGAGAGCCGTTAAGCTCTCTTTTTATTTTTGCAGTAAGTTGTATTTATTCCTTGGTAAAGCACAACCTAGTACCTGCATAAGTTATAGGAGTGGTACTTATAGCCGCATGGAAATGAAATAAACCGCCACCCTCTAAACCAGATAACATACCACCCATAGCAACCGCACTATTATTAGCATTCACAGTTGACGTATCACACAGATAAGTAGTGGAACTGCCGCCTAATGTAGATTTAGGAAGTGGTAAAATATGATCATAAACGTCTGTTTGATAATTACCCGTTCCCAAACGACCAACATATTCAAAACCGTCGATAATATCATCAGACATACCCTTTTTAATCTCACTCACATAAGCGTGCGATGCTATTGAATTGATCCCATCCACAAGCTTAGACATGTGACCGAATAGATTTTCAATTCCTCTATAAGAGCTAACAGTTAATTGCTGATCTGATCCCATCGCAAAACCTATTGCAGTGAAATTCGATTCACCCGTATTATTCCCTAATGAATTGGTAGCACCACAAGGAATAATAGCACTCATTCGGTTAACCATGTGACCGATTGAATCACCATCAGTAGCCCCTTTACCTAGTCCACCTTGTTTAAATCCGAAAGCGTTTAGTTCAGCATTAAATGCTAACTGAGTATTAAACGTATTGTGTTCGATCACAAACAACATAGATAACATGTAATGAGTGTAAACATGGTACATGTGCCAATTATCACCACGATTAAAGGCGGCTGTTCTTAAGGTGCTTCTAAGTTCGTTACCAAGTGGGCGCCCTAATCCCGTTTTTGTTACATTAGCATCATCACTAGAATTATTAACCCCACCTCTGAAATCTGGATCTAAATTAACAAGAGAACAAAGCTTGCTAGTACTTCTTTGCATTGCTGATTCGTATGCAGAAACATAGGTTTTTTTAATTCTTTTGAATCCTTCCAATGGAACCAAACTAATCTTGTAATTGCAAATAGTTCCTACACGCTCATAAGAGTAATAGTATTCTGGGATTTCCACCATAACTTGACCATGTGAACCATCCAAAACGGCGGCCGTACCATCCGCTTTCTTGGTTGAATTGTTTGGGTCTAAATAGTAATGAACCGTTCCATTATCCCACAAAAGACATCTTTTCATTTGGCTTTGAATAGGTAAATTCTTATGCATATCTAGATTACCAATTCTTTCACATGTTGGTGAACTACTAGCAAAATTTCTAGATACACCGTACCAGTCAAGTTTAATTCTTTCTTCTGTTGTTGATAAAGCATTTTTCCAAAACTTGTAAATGTGAACTTTTGAATACTCGAACATTTCGCCATCTTTTGGAATGAAAACTTTAATTAATCCAAAAGTGGAAATCCCTGCATTTTCAGGCTCAAGCCTTGGAAAATCTAAATGATAAGAATATGGACTTTGAAGCGTTTGTACTGTAGCATTTTTACATCCAAAATGAAAGTAAATATATTTACCCTTTGTAGGGTTGTTAAATTGACTATCAATATTTCTAATGCTTGCATAAAAAATACTCGGAGAACCAACAACGCCGTTTTCATCAGCTAAAGCTCTGGTTCCCTTGATAACTCTTTCAGCTCCTATCGTTTTAGCTACAATATTAAGCGTGTTTAATTCTGAGTTATACAATACTTTGAAATCAAAGTCAAAATCTTCATGATATCTTTCATTGTAATAAGTCGGAGTCATTCCACCAATGGAAGTAATTTGTTTAATTCCATTTATTTCAGTGTATTCAGCGCCGTAACCATCTGGCTCTACAGTTTCACCACCTGACACCGATAAAAGCGAAGTTTTCCAATACTTCCACATTGCAACACTTTCCACTCTCCACCCGTCCGTTCCTAGCGGCTTTTTCACTCTAATTTGAGCTATGCAAATGCTCGTATCAGTTGGCATTGGTCGGAATTTTATTGCTGAGCCGTCAGGCTCAACGATATAATGACAAGCCGCTTTCGTCTGTTGCTTTTTTGCCATGATTCCAAAATGAATAAATTCAGGCGAACCAGTAAAAGCGCTAACAGGTAAATTAACCGTTCCTAATTGAATTTTATAAAATTGGCCACCTGTTTCAAGTTGCATCGGAATTTCTAAAAATCCGTTTGTGTCCGCTCCTAAAGGTGTTACTTTAATGAAATTTCGATCATCAAAATTCAAATGAAGCTCAAAATCTTCTCTTATCGTGTAGTTGTGTATGATCGGATTTAAGGCAGCAGGTACGGTTAAAACATCGTCATTTTTCTCTATTGTGAATTCGTCAATACTTACGGCTGTTTGTTCCTCTGGCGTTGGAAATTGAGCTACCAATTTACCATCAACAAATTTAATTGTTTGTCCGTCTGGTTGTGTGTAACTGTGATCGTGCTCAACCGGTTCGGGAGCTTTAAAAGGTGCAAGTGCTTTTTTCCAGTACTTATGAATTGTAAAATCTGTCTCCTTTGGTTCTGAATTATTGCTAGGAATCTTCGCAGATACTTGCATGATAATCATAGACGTTTCATTGTCATTAGGATGAATGGGAACAATCTCGCCTGAATTCCCATTTGTTCCGATTAGCTTTGTTCCAACAATTACATTTGTTTCTCTTATATAGGGTTGAATAGTCCAGTTTACACGCTTTCCTTTGCCTCCGTTGGTCATACGATCATAGTACAAATCATAGCTTTGCAAGGTCATAAATTTAACTGGTTCGTTTTCTTGGAATCGAATCGGAACAGTTCGAATTCCTCCAATAGGTTCTAAAACAAAATGATCTACAACAAATTTCATCGTGTAATCGAAATCTTCCAGAATACGAGTATTAACGGAATGACTGATAAAAGCACTTGGAGCGTGTAAAGTTTGGTTGCTATCTTCAAAAATGCTTATTCCGTCGGCTCCTAAAGACTCTTCTTTACAAATCAATTTCAAACCCGTGTAATTTGGATCGGAAGCATCCACCAAATAATAGGCCTGTCCTTTTTTTACTTGTGGATCGTAACTTGCATCTAATACCCGAACAGTTGCACCAGAAGAAAGTGTATTTCTCTTTTCTGCCATTTTTTGATAAGTGGCGAACTCGTAATATTCTGGTTTATATAAATCTTCATGCTCTTTTTCCAACAAATCAAAAATATTGTTTGTTTTGTCATACTTGTAAATGGCCCAGCCGTCTTCGATTTCTGGATCTGCCGAAGCATCAAGAATTTTTACTTCCTGACCGTTGATAAATTTATCTGAAGCCGTGTTTCTTTCTTCTATATTGGAGTAGATTTTATATTCTACTTGTTGGCCTTTTGGTTTTTTAATTCTCATCTTTTATAATTTTTTTATCAAATACATTGTAAACTAAATCGCATGAGTTATAGCGGTTTTTCTCGCATTGAGCATTTCCACCCTTAACAACTTGAATAACCATAGAACTATCATACTCGCTCATGATTCCACCCCTTGCGGTTCCGTTGGTTGTGCTTTGGAAAATACAAAGCCAAATAACTTTTGGATATTTCTCGATCAATCGAATAAAATCCTCTTGCGCTACATTCTTTAACTTTCCCCAGCTATCAACTGCGATGAAATCGTATTTCTTACAATATTCCTCTAATTGTTCAATTGTGTTTTCATTGCTAACCGCTACACGCTTACGGGCTGGTTTTGAGATATAGGAAATGTAATTTCCAAACAATTCGCTTTCTGGTGACACTTCCAAAGAGAGAAATAAACCGTTCAATTTTTGCAATGCAAATAAGTTTATCATTTGGCATAGTAAACGGGTTTTTCCAGCCCCTTTTTCACCTCTTAGCACTATTGCAAACTGTTTGCGCTCGTAACCACCTAAGAACGCCCCTAAATCACCTTTTAAATGGATTATTTCAGAGCTAGGCTTCCAATCTGTTAATTTTACAGTTGATTTATCATTGTGGCCTAGTAGGGTTAATTGTTCGGGCTTTTCGGTTGCTTTCTTTTGTTCCTCTTTTGGATCTGGGAAACACTCTTGAAATACTTTTTCAGCGATGTAAATTCCTTGCCTAGTGTTTTTCCTTTGCCAAGCCGTAAACCTTGGGGAATATCTAAAAGCATTACGTTTTAATACACTTCTAATTTCCTCACTTGGTTTTTCATCAGTAATAATTTGAACACGTTCTGCATCAAGATTATTTACAAGTTTTGCATTTTTGTTTTCCATCAAAACACGTTCACCTGTTTCCTTTACTGTTGCCCCGTCTGTTAAGTTTTCTAAGCTCCAAACCTTATTCTTTTCTGTGAAAATCACTAAATCAAATTTCTTCTGTGAATCCCTTATGATCTGGAAAACCTTGTTTACATGTTCATGCTGGTGATTCTTAGAAAGTCGCTGAATAAATCCCTTTAATAGTGCTCTGTAATGGTTTAAGCTTCCAACACTTTCACCTTTATGAATGCTAACCATCGCAGCGATATATTGAACGGTTTGATTTTCTATTTTTTCAAAAGCTTCCTTTTCTGCCTGCTCTTTTGGAATTGCTTTTTTAATCTTGCGGAGGATTCCCTTTTGCGCTTTTTCAATAAATTCCAAATACTCCTCTAATCTTCTGTGCTCTGCATCTAGTTTTTTCTGATTGCTTCTTACAGGGAAATTTGAACCGCCTGTAATCATAGTTGACATGCATCGAGATTTAGCAACAAGTAAAGCGGTCTTTTTCTTAAGAAATCTTTCTTTATAAGTTGCAAATTCTGATAAGGCCAATTCTTTTTGTTGATCAGATTTTGCAATTTCTTCAATTTCTTTTGCGAACTCATTTAATGAACTTGCATACGAATTTTGCTCAGATACGGCTCTTTTTTCTGGTGAAAAAGATGTTCCGGTATAAGCCCTGTATGCTAAATCATAATCAAGCTCAGTTCTAAGAGTACGAGGAAGAAAAGCATTTTCACTTGGTTTTTCTTTTGGTTTTTCCTTTTTTGGTTTTTCTTCCAGTTGCTTAGCTCGTTTTTTTATACGCTCTTTTATTCCTGGTTCTTTATCCTCTTTTTTATCTACTGCTCTTTTTTGCATTGATTGAGGAACCAAGCTTTCAAGATCAATTCCCTCTAGTAAATATTCAGCCGATTCACTTGCTAAACTGTATGCTTTCAAAAGAGCTTCATCAAGGTTTTTCGTTTGCTTCATCCAGCTATTCAAATAACTTAAGGAATTATCTTTTGTGTATTTCAAGCCTAATTCCTCACAAAGAATCAAAGCCCCCATTTCTGCCACAAGTTCCTCTGTGGCTCTATCTGGCTTTTCACGACCTAACCTTTTCGGACCTTTGGTTGAATGAGTGATTTCATGAAATAATGTTGAGTAGTAAAATTCAATCCTTTTGAATGAATCGATTTTTACCATGTGGATTGATTCAGAACTAAAATCCATTGTGTATTTGTAATAGCAACTATCAGCCTGATCATAAATAAGCTTTGGGATACGCTTTCTTTTTTTAAGCTCATTTATGAAATTTTCTACATACTCATTGAGTTCCAGTTTTTCAAAAGCTTGCGTTTTTACAACTGGCTTTTTTATTCCTTTTACGTATTCAATGTTGATTGCTTTATGAATTTTAGGAAGTACATAATCTGGCTTTCTTGGTGTTTTGTTCTCTGGATCTTTCCACATTGGGATGTAAGAAACAACAGACACCTTTTTTGTTTTATCTACAATTTCGCCACCTAATGAAGCAAGCTTTTTAATCGTAATAAAAAAAGGAGAATTATCACTTTTAGCGGCCAAGGAAATAACATTGGTTAGATTCTTATAAATTCGCCCGTTGATATTTCTAAAACCAGAAAGAACATTTCCCTTTTCGTCAAAAAGCAGATTTGGAGTCCACGGCTTTTCCCACTTGGTAAACAGGAATGTTTTAATGTCATTTAAAAGCTCTAATTTAAACTTTTCCTTATCATCTTTCCAGCCATCAATTGACTGATCGAATATACCCTTTAGGATACAATTAAGGCTAGGCTTTTGTGATTGCCTAGCCTTAACCTTCTTTTCTTCTGTAAATAGTCCTAGCATCTTAATTGAATATTTTTTGAAAGAAACTTTTCTTTTTTGATTCGTCCTTTTTGTTGTCTTGCTTCTGATCGGTTTTAGTATCGATCTGAATCGAACCGCCTTTTTTGGTTTTGATATCTTTGATCTCGATACTTGTTTGTTGAGCCGGAACTTGACTTTTTCCGTACTTGTAACCAATAGCCATTCCGAAGCCTAAGCCAGTTGTTAGAAGTAATATTGCTGATAGGATTGTTATTTTCTTTCTTAGCATTTTTTTGAATTTTTACTTATTGATTTAAAAAGCTTTCGGTGTGGTATTGGTAAACTGTTCCGAAGCTACAGAGCCAATAAAAGCACATCCCAATATTACCAACTGTTGAACGTATTCTATCGGAATTTTGCACACCACACCAGCGACGATACAAAGAACCAAAAACAGGGTAATTTGCCGCTTGAAACTGGGGCTTCCTTTTACGTCTGTAAAAGTCGCAACTAGCCAATTTTTCTTTTCTATCTGCTTTTGTTTCTCCATTTAATCGGTAGTTAATTAATTTTATTTCTGACAACATTTCCTGTTGTTGAGTGTAAACTTTAAACAATCCGTAAAGAGACAAACAGATAAGAAATATTAAAGCTCTGTGTTCTTTGGAAAAAAAGCCAGTTATCTCTGCAGTTGTACTCATTTGCTTTTAGTTTTGGTTAAAAAAAAAAGGCCAGAGCAATTGAACCCACAACCAGAATAGAAGCTGCTGTATTTCGACCGATTAGAAAAGATCTTAAATAACTTAATCTTGACAACCAAGCTCTTTTAAAATAGGGCTGTTCTACGATTAGTTTATTGATGAAATTTTCACGCTCAACAAAAAGAGCTTTGGCAATTTCGCCTGAGTCAAATCTTTTCAATGCAGCAATTGTTTTAGTTCCAATTAATCCATCAATTTTAAGAAAAGAACCTCTTTCGTTTAAGATTGCCTGTAAAGTTTTTCCAGCTCTAGATTTTCCTGAATTAACGGCAAAGTCAAACAATTGATTTGCTAATTCTTGTGGCATCAGTCCACAGGATAACTTCAACCAAAATTCAACTCTGTAAAATTGCTCTACTGCGGTTTTCAGATATGAAAATTTAGCATTGTTTCTTATTGGGTGTGCTTGCCTGTCAATAAATGACCATCCTTTCCAATTGGGAAATGCGACTCTTGAAATCCCGCAATAGGTTTCTTTTCCCTTATCGTTTGGATTGTTTGCATAGCCACCCTCCATTTTAGAGGTTATATCGTAACTAATTCTGAATTGTGCCATGGGTTAAATTTTAACATTGATTTTAGAGAGAATATCCCTTGCTTTTTGTTGCTCTGATCCAGAACTTAACTCGTAAAGCAATTCACTAGCTAAATTCCTTCTTCGTGGCATCCCGTATTTAATGGAGACTAAGAGCCAATCAGCTCTATTTTTAAGAACTTTTAAAGCGTTATACACTGCGGTTTCATCCGTTCCTTCATCCCACAAATTCTCTGACCATTCAGGCTGAGTGTTTAAGAATCCATTGTAAAGAGCAGCCGCTACGTTTTTCGCTTCATCATCTGTTAGGCTTGCTTTTTCCTGTTCATCTTTTAAATGATCAGTTAAATTGGCTCTGTCTTCGCTTTCTTCCTCTTTTCTTTCTTCGTTCCACTTTTGGCCCGTAGCAGTTTTCAAAATATCACCAACACCAGAAACAAGCTTGTAGCCAACAAACAAAGCACCCAAAGCACCTACGGCAGTTGCGATATTAACAGCCGTTTTGCTTTGTGAATCAAGGTTATTATAAACCGCTTTGCCTTGTTTTGCTCCTTGTACAATTTTCTGAGCTGGTAATCCTAGCATAATCTGCGGTTTTTGTGAGCTACTTTTAAAAGCTTATTCATATCCTTACCTGAATTTTGGAAGAATTCAATAATTCGTAAGGATTGATCATTTAAAGGCTTTCCAAATTGTTCTAACAATTCGGCCTTTTCTTTTGGGTTGAATGTTTTCTTATCTGGCATCAGATTAATTTTGATTGATAATTACATTGTTTTGAGTTCTGCCTGTCCTTTCGGATTCCGTTTGAGAAAGCAAATAAAGACCTTCGTTTCCTTCTACAGATTCATCTTGGATTTCAATAAAAAAATCGGTTGTTTCTGTGATTTCTTCAATCTCTATGCTTTCTTGAACCTCTAACGGATAACCAACTTTTGCACCCTGTTCAGCATATAGAACTACTGGGGCTTTTGTTTTGTTGGTTACTATCAAAGCTTTTGAAGCTGGTACACTTACCGTAAGTCTGCGACCAGCTTCAACCACTTTTTGAATAGATACAAATAGTCTCATCTATCCTTAATTTTTTTCTACTGTGAAAATGAATTGCCCCTTAACATCCGCACCCGTTTCAAAGGAAGTTTCTAAACGGATTTGATTGTTTTGAATGTTTTGGTTTAGAATCATTTCTTCACGACCAGCACCCATTTTGTAGTAATCAACTGCAACCTGATCTACTATTGGGGTTCGCCCGTCATGTGTTTTGATAGCGACTTCATAATTTTTACCGTGATCGCCAACCCACGCAACCGCCAACAAACGGTCATGATCATCAAACGTAACCACCTCATTAGATGTGGTGGTTGCGTCTGTTGATTTTTTGTCTACGTTGTAAACATACCTACGCATTTATTAGGCGTTGTTTTCAGTGATTTTGTAACCAACCAAAGTAATTTCAATCACTAAATCTTCCGTTCCTGAAGTTGGATCTTCAAAAACTTGTAATTTAGGTTTGATTGATTGGTTTGGAGCAATTACAAACGGGCTAACTTCGTAGGCCATATCAACTGTGATATCATCACCTGAAACGTTCGGAGTCATGTGACGTAACACACCTCTAACTTTTTCTTCGTTTGCAATTTTCAACGACAATTCACTATTGTGAAACTTGTTGTTTGCATCTGAACCTACCACAAATTCCGCAACGGCAATTTTTTGATCCGTATCTGCTGGGTTTGCAGTCGTAGCCGTAGAAATTAAAATTCCTGTTACCAAAAATGCAGTATCAGCATTCAATCGACCTGAATCGATATTTCTTACACCATCGGTTTGAACATCCGAAGCCTTAAGGATTTCCTGAATACCCGTTTTACCTTTCATTGCTTTACGCATGAAAATTTCATACTTTTCAATACGAGCGTTTTTCGTATCGAAATTGATTTTCGAATTGTTTTTTGCAATTGCTCTAATTGCCGCTTTATCTGCTAATGTGCTTACTACTGATTTCATAATTTTACTATTGAAATTTGATAATTTTTTAAACTAATTGATTTGAGAGGATTGGAATTAACCTAGTTAACTTCAATCACCATTTCGTCACCTTCGATTTCCTGTTCAGTTCCTCTTAGGTTTCGATTCATGTAATCGTCGTCCTGTTCTTCTTCATCGATTATTGCTTGATAATCTTCAAGAGAATTTAACTCTAGTGCGATTTTTTGATCTTCATCATCTAAAGTTGCAGTTCCTAAAGAACCGTGAAGAGCTGGAATAAAACCTTTATCCTCTTTTGCAAAAGGAGTCACAGCGGCAAGTACACCAGCTGTCGCAACACCAGCAAAAACACTCTTTAACTCTTGTGGTGCTTTTAGAGCTCCAACGGCACCAATGGCTAAAACACCGCCACCGATTGCTATTTTTTTGATCTTCGCTTTTTTAGGATCTGCTTCCTCATTTACTTTTAGTGCATTTCCACCCATCACACATGCATAACGCCCAACGGTTACACCTGCAACGGTTTTTAGTAATTCAACGCCGACTGTTACGGCTTTTTTTTGTGACATTTGATTAAAATTTAATTTTTGAAAAATGTTTACTTATTGGTTTTCTTATCCTTGTCTTTCATCTGAGAAAGAATAAATCCACCAGCAACCAAGGCCAAACCACCAATTAATATTGGATTCATACCAGCTTTCTTTTGTGTTGTAGCCGTCATTGGCTGCAATTGGATTTGTTCACCGTTTGGTTGTATCACAGCATTTGGAGTAATCGCATTGCTCGTAATATTTCTTGGTGAAGGCAATTTGCTTTCTGGCTTGGTTTTAGTAACCTTATTGAAAATTGCCAAATTCGTTTCCGCTCTTTCTTTTCTTTGGATCAGCTTTGCTTTTGCCTCTGGATCTAACTCATTGGTGATCTTTTTTGAAAGATTCTCAATGTGTTTTTCCTTTGCTTTTGTGATCATTTTACCCAAACCAAGCTTTTTGAGAATCGATAGGATTGGGGCTAAAATCAAAGCAACTTTAGCCAATACCGCACCTGTTGTAGCTGTAGCAACAACGCCCAAACCTTCATCTTTGGCAATATCCTTGTGAATATCTTTTAAGAAATCCAATCGCTCCTTTTCGTAGGCGGTCATTTTTCTAGGGGCTTTTGCAATCGGTTTTTTAGCTGCACTTCTCCTTTTTGAGCTGAGTAGTGCTCTTTTCTTTGCTGCGGCTGCTCTTCTTCTTCTTTTTCGTCTTCTTCTTCGACGACCATTTAAAGAGTCTAATCCGTGTAAGTTTTCAATGACTGGAAGATTGGCTTTTTTGGCTGCTTTTTTCCAGGCTGTAAACAGGACCTTTCTCAGTTTACTTTCCTTACCTCCTAAGAACTTGTACTTCTTAGCAAATTTCGCATAAGCTCTTCTGGCTTCCTTCCATTCTGCAATGGAAACACCAAGCTGTTTTGCTTCAGCTTCACTCAGTAGGCCATAACCCATTTTAATGGCTAGGTTTTTCTTGTTTCGGCTTACCATAGAACGCAATACGGCTCTAATTGCAATGTTGATTGGGTTGATTTTCATCAAAAACTTACCAACCTTTTTAAAGACACTTGTTACAGCTTTTAGGGCTTTTTTAGCGTTTTTTGCTGACCATTTACCGAACTTTTTAACTCCTCTTTTAAGCTTCTTTCTAATTTTTTTAAAGAATCCTTCCAGAGTTCCAAGCAAACCAACGGTTTCCCCTTGTTCAGTTACGTAACCATTCAAAGGTGAAAGATTTGATCTTTCCCAGTTAGCCCCGTCTTTAAGCCGTACGATAATACCGTCTAAGGAATCACCTCTTTTCATGGCATCCAAGGCCAATTGCATATGCTTCCAGTAATCCTCTTTAAAGCCTAAACGGTGGTATTTCTCTGGGTCTAAGTGGTATTCATTCAGTGTAATTTCTAACTGTTTTTCACTTAATACCTTAAGGGCTATCTGTTCGCTTTCTAGCTCACTTCCCTCTAATCCGTTTAGCTCTTCTTGTTGCTCGATTCGCTCCATTTCTAAAGCGTAGTCCTCACCACTTTCATGTAAGGAATCTAAAGCCGCTAAACCGCTAACCTGATCACTATCATGACCAGCTAAAGTTTCAATTTGCATTTTTCTATCTTTTTTAGATGTGTATTCAGCCTCACAATTGAACTTGTGTAAAACTGTATCGATGCAAACAGAACCAGCAATAATGTAAACATGTGAATAGGCTTTTCCATCGTAACCAGCCATTCGAATTGAAAAAGGAATACCCAAACAATACAGAAGAGAACCCACGAAAATGGAATGATCATCGCAATCAGTTGGAGTGTTTGGAGTTGATCTGTTAAGCCAGATTCTAGCTGGTGTGCTCAATTGTTCAACCGTGGCTAAATCCCGTTTGTACTGGATATGGTTAAAAACAAAATCCCAAATAGATTCTAAGGTTTTAGCCTTGTTTTCCTTTTTCAAATAGTTAGCCAGCTCACTAACCTGTGAATGGTGATTTCTAATGATTTCGCACATGATGGAAACGGTATCTTCTACCGTTCCCTCTGTGAATGTGCTGGTAAATTTCACCTCATTTGTTTTAATCAAATGATCGTACTTATTACCGTCTTTTATCCCCCTTACGCCCTGATTAACAATTTCACCGCCTTGCGTTTGAAATGCTACGTTTCCCTGATTATTTGTCGTTTTGAAAACGGTTTTCATACTACAAGTTTTTGAAAAGGTCAGTAATTAAGCTAGACGGGTTTTTAATCGCTTTGGCTACATCTTGCCATGTTCTGCTTATATCTATTTTTACACTAGGAACATTGATACTATTCACTTGTAGGTTATCAACTTCCATAAACATTTGAAAACCATCTAGCCCAGCTGTATTAAGTAGGCTGTAAATACTATCTAGAGGTATTGAGAAATGATACTTTAAAGCGGTTTTTTTGCCGCCTTCAATCTGTTTATTTGGTGTTTCCAGAGGTGTACTACCTAGTTTTATTTTTTGAGTTCCTTTTTGTAAAAAGAGGTTTACTTTATAGCTATTAAGCGTAGCTGTAAAACCTACTTTGCTCGATAAATCAATTACGCCACCGAGTTTTACTGCACCCTTTACAAAATCAACGCCCACACTAGGTAGGCCATGGGGTGCAATCTTTATTTTGCTGGTTGTGTATGCCTTTACTTTATCCTCTATTTCTACGACTTTACCCCCGATGTATGGAAGTATCTTGTCTTTAAAGGCGAAAGCGGTTATAACACCGCCTATTAATACAATGTGTCCTGTTTTCATGCTTCAAATATGGGGACACTAAATCAAATATAAAACGTAAGTGGTTCGTATTGAGTCGGTTTGGTTCGTATTGAATCGATTTGAGTCGATTTGAGCTGCTAAAGCATTTGTTTTTTACCCTACTTTTAACCCGACATAAGGGTGCTTTTTCTGATATTCTTTATATTTTATTAATATTCAGACTGTTACCCTATAATTAAACGGTAACTAAACGGTATTAAAAAAATGAAATGCGAAGTCTGTGGAAAAACGATTAGAAGAAAAAAAATTGGAAGTAAATATTGTTCTGCATACTGTGTAGGCAGGGCAAAAAGAGAGAGAGCAAAGGAGAGGGAGTTTATAAAATTAAACGGTATGGAAACCGCTTGTACGGAAAATGAACAAAAAACAGAAAAAATGAAACAAACGGTTTATGACGAGCTTAGGACGGTTGAAAAAGAAAACTTCAATACCATCCTTGAACTAAGAGCTAGTTACGATGAAAGATTACTGACTTTAAGAGACTTGAATCTAAAACAAGACTTTAAAATCCAGAGTTTAGAAAAGGAAATACTAGATTTAAACAGTAAACATAGCCAGCAACTAGAAGATGCTTCAAAAAGTACTACTAAGGATACGGTTCAGGCAATTACTCAAATGCCTGCTATTCAAACTGCTTTGGGAGCTTTAGCTGGTAATATTATCCCCTCTACTAACACGGGTTTAAACGGGGTTGACGGGTATAGTACGCAGGAAAAGCAAATAATTGATGCCATTAGAAGAATGCAACCTGAAGCACAGGGGCACTTATGCCAAATGTTATATGTGTTGTTCGCAAAAACAGATCAGGAACAAATGGAAATTTTCACTTCCTTGCAAGCATTCATGACTCAGCCAAATGAGGATGACGATATTTAAACGGGATTAAACTCGTTTAAAATAAAAAGCCTGAAACATTTGTTTCAGGCTTTTTTTCAATTGTTGAAAATGTAGTGGTAGTTAAAAAAAACTAGTTGTCAGTAAAAAATTATTGTTAATACCAAATATAATAAAATAAATTTAACAATCAAATTATTGTTTAACGGTGGTGGTATGAGGTCGTGGCGGTCAGACGAGAGTCTGATTGTCCGACCGAAACAAAGCCGGTACGAGATTCGACGGTGTCGAATCGAGCCAAACCCAGCCATGCCTTATACCACGTGTTAGCGTTTGTTGTTTTTGTCCAAGTGTTCTTCACTTCTTATTTTTTTGCAATTATCCATCTCTAAAAGCGTAACGAGAAACATCTCAGTTTTTCTATTTTTCAGAACTATAAATGTACCATTCAATTGAATTCCTGACAGAACTACATTCAATATTTGGTTTCTGAAGAGGATTGTTAAGAAATTCTTCGATGATTTGAAAAAAACAGGGATTAAATTGACTGTGACTTTCATCTAAAAAAATCACCTCATAACCGTTTTTCAAATGTTTTAAAGTCTCTGTGGCATTACTTGTTGGAGTAACAGGGTCTAAACCTCCGCTTATCAGTAGCGTTGGAATATTAGAAACTACTGCTTTTGTTTTTAAGCTTGGGATGTTGGGTAAATGCCAATGTTTTACGATTTCCACATCGAGATTTGAAGATGTTGCTAAACAACTAAGTATTTCAGATTGCTGTAAAGATTCAGTCATTTTGGCTTCATCATAAAAAGGAAGCTTATCATAGCCTGTAATGTTTCGATTTACTGGCCAGTTAACTTGCTTGTATAAATGTTCCATGCCTTTCAGAAAATTTATAAAAACAGCTGTTTCTCGATTTTCTAAAGCTTCAATAAAAAAGGGAATGTAGCCAATGGAAGGACGATTGTAAAGTAATACAGTTACCATTAACAATGCATCTTGCGTATTAACTATAAACGGTTCACCTTCATATTCAACATGCATGGGATCAGATTGCAGTTGCTCTAACGCAATAATAAAGCGCTCTTTTAAATTGGGGTATCGCGTATTACAGTCCTTATTATTCTCGCAACGCCTTAAAACAGTTAAAAGAGATTGCTCAATATTTCTGTAATGATCATTGATATAGTCAGTTCCTGAAGGGCTTACTGCAGAAAAAACCGCAGTTCGTACGCCTTGCGGGAAATCATCCATTATCGTTAAACCTAATCTGGAACCATAGGAAATCCCTAATAGATTCCATTTCTCATAAGCTAGCTCTTTTCGTAAATCCTCAAAATCGGCAGCATTTTCTTTCGTGGTGTAGCCCGTAAGGTCAACCCCATCGTGTTGCATCCTTTCCTTGCATTTGGAAAATACTACCTTAAGCATCTTAATTTCCGCGTCGATGTCCAGGTCTTGTCTGGCAATATTAAACATGGCTTCTCCAACTTCGGTACCGTTTGCTCCTGAGGCTCCTGTCCCGCGTTGATCCATTAGTACAATGTCTCTATCGTTTCTCAAAGGATGCTTAGCCCAGAATCCTTCCAAAGTCAAGGCTGCACCACCCGGTCCGCCATATAAAAAGGCAATGGGTGCTTTCGAGGAGTCGGCGGTTTTAGCCTTTAACACCTTATATGCTAATTTGAGGGTTCTGGAATTGGAATTAGTTCTATTCTCTGGCACTTCCAGAACTCCATTGATGACCTCCTCCTGAGAAATTGCATTACAAGCATAGAAGAGAACAATAAATATTAGTATTATCCACGATCGTATCTTCATATAATAATGTTTTATTGTTGATAACCCATTGGTGATTCTGTTTTTCATCGTTCAAATTTTATTTTTGTAAACAGATTTAATATATTTTTTCATAGCTACAAGGTATTCAATTAACGCTAACGTTGTTGAAACAACCATATGGTTGTTATTTCTTATATATCACTTAAAAAGGTGTTGTTATCCCTCCAATTTGGGTGTATAACAACACCTTATTATGATATTTCGAAAAATAAATTTACGAATAGAAATAAGACATAACATAGGGGCGTGAAAAATATAACGTTTTTTATGTAGTTTATAAACTATC
>JADGFH010000655.1 GCA_016743925.1 Labilibaculum sp. | reverse complement strand
AGGTCAGTCACCTTATTCTTAACAGTGGCAAAATTACCATCTATAGATATGTTAAGATCACCAATTTTTCCTTTGTAAGAAAGACTAAAATCTATACCCGAATTACTCATGCTATATACGTTTGCAAAAGGAGAGCTTAATCCTGTTGTATAGGGTATCTGCTTGCGGGCAATTAAATCATTTGTTTCTTTTTTATAGTATTCAATAGATCCAGAAAATTTATTGTTGAAAATACCATAATCGATACCAATGTTTGTAGTTTCTGACTTTTCCCATTCAATTGCAGTATTTGCAAGACCATTCTGAGCAGCACCTTGTTGAATCATATCATTTGCATAAAATGAATTGCCGATACCAATTAAACTCGCATATGGAAAATATACTTGATTACCATTACCATCCAAGATTGTTTCATTACCTAATTTCCCCCAAGATCCACGTAATTTCAGACGTGTTAGAAAATCGTTTTCAGGAAAAAATGATTCGTTGTGAAGATTCCAACCTGCACTAAAAGAAGGAAATATTCCCCATCTGTTATCCTCATGGAAACGTGATGAACCATCTCTTCTTATATTAGCAGTTGCGTAATAGCGGTTATCGTATGAATAATTTAAGCGACCAAAGTAAGATAATAATGCGTAGTTTGATTCACCACCACTATTGCTATCGTTATCAGCATTACCATTCTTAAGAACTGGATATTCAGGCAATACATATCCGTAACGACTTGCACTTAAAGATTCACCTTTGTATTGAATTGATTCAATTCCAGCTAATGCATCGAAATCATGAGCACCAAATGCTTTTTTATAGTTAATAACAGCGTTGAAGTTATCAGTATGACTTTGAGAATATCCTTTGCTTAATGAAGCTTCTTTATCTCCTCTTAATCCTAAAAGTAAAGGTTCCTCAGCAGCAAATTCTCCATAACCATAAAATTGAGGTGTCCATGATGACGAATAAGACTTGGCAATTTCTGGACTATAGGTAAATTTAACTGATAGATCCTTAATCGGCGTTATTTCCGCAACCAAACGTGCTCTAAAATAATCTCCAGTAGTATTTCTATTCCCTGCTTCATTGACCCAAAGAACAGGATTACCGCCAATTACAGGATAATGCCATCTGCCATCACTAAATTTATTAGCAAAGGTAGGAAGTTGTCTATAAGCCTGATCGATGCCAAATCCTGACAATGCCGAGGTTGTTTGTGATTGACGATAATTTGCATCAACACTAATTTTTACGTAGTCATTAATAACAAAATCAGAATTAATTCTACCTTGATATCTTTTATAACCAAAATTTGGAATATTACCATCCTGATCTTGATAAGCTAAAGACATTTGTATTTTCGCTTTATCAGTACCGCCGCTGACTGTTATGTTATGATATTGCATTGCTCCTTTTTCACTTAGCAATTCATCCACCCAATTAGTGTTCGGATACAAATCAGAATTGCTTGAATTTTGTTTCCATTCAGCAAGCATTTCATCAGCACCAATTAGTTCTAAATATTGATAAGCATCTGCCATTTCAACAACATTAGTCGGTTTTTGAAATCCAGTATAACCATTATAAGTTACAGAAGTTTTCCCACTAGTACCTCTTTTTGTGGTAACCAGAATAACTCCATTAGAAGCCCTACTACCATAAATAGCACTCGCTCCGGCATCTTTCAAAACTGTAATATTTTCAATATCAGCGGCATCAACACCATTTATATCACCTGCAATACCATCTATTAATACTAAAGGTGAACTGTTAACGTTTATTGAACCAATCCCTCGAATTCTCAACGTTGCTCCATCAGCTCCAGGTTGACCTGACGATTGTATAACCGTAAGCCCAGGTACAGCTCCTTGTAGAGCACTACTAGTTTGGAAAGAAGTTTGCTTTCTAAGTTTATCTCCTTTAATCAGTTCAATAGAACCTGTTAAAGCACTTTTTTTCTGAACGCCATAACCAACGGCAACCACTTCTTCAAGACCAATTGCATCTTCTTCCAAAACCACATTAATTGTTTTCAAATCTCCAACAGCAATTTCTTTTACTGTAAATCCAATAAAAGAGAATACCAAAATAGCATCACTACTGGTAACAGAGATTGCATACTTTCCATCAATTGTGGAAGATGTTCCATTACTGGTCCCTTTCTCAACAACATTAACACCTGGAAGACCAAACCCGGTGTTATCGGTAATTTCTCCAGTTACTTGTACATCTTGCGCCCACGCAGAGGCACTAAAGAACAAGACAACTAACATCAAATAAAACTTTTTCATAGATTTTTATATTTGTTAATATTCGTTAAATATACAATTGAGAATCATTCACAAGAACAAAAACGAGGAAACAATTACCGAGAACGGTACCGAAACATGTATTTTTTTACGAGAACGGTACCGATTTTAATATTTCTCGAATTCAATAGATAATATTTATTTTACATCACCAACAACTAACATATTAACTAGTTAATTATCTTATCTTAACAACACATTGAATTAAATATATCATATACTACATATATTCTTTATTTAATTTCTATTTGAGATACTTTCAAAGTAAAGTCCATCTAAAAAAGCTTTATTCTAATAATTTTACTTAGATTTGAAAGAAAACAAAAAGCTCAAAAAACTATTTTCGGGAATTAAATATCAAAGATATTTTACATGAGTACACTTTAATATCGACCAACAAATGAAACATATTACTATAAAAGATGTGGCTAAAAAACTAAACATCTCTATTTCAACTGTATCCAGAGCATTTAATAACAAATACGATATAAAAAGTAAGACAAAAGATTTAATTCTAAAAACAGCGACTGAAATGGGATATTTTCCCAATCCAATTGCAAAAAAATTAAGTCAACAAAAAACATTCAACATAGGAGTTGTTGTACCTGAATTCATTACAGAATTCTACGCTGAAATTATTGTTGCTATTCAAGAGGTATTAATAAAAAGAGGATTTCAGATTTTGGTAATGCAATCAGACAACCAACCTGAGACTGAACTCAACAATGTAAAAACCCTGATTTATGGTATGGCTGATGGTATTATTATTGCGCCAACTCTTGATGGCGATAATATTGAATTCTACCTTAAACAGATTAAAGCAGGCCACCCAATAGTTTTTGTTAATAGAGTTCGTGAATCATTAAATGCCAATAAAGTAATATTTGATAATAAAAAATGGAGCTTTTTCGCAACAGAACATTTAATAAGACAAAAATATAAAAAAATATACCATCTGGCTGCCTATAAAAATTTAACTGTTGGTACCGACAGAATTGATGGCTTTAAAAAAGCAATGAAAAAACACAAATTCCCGGAAGAAAACTATCAGGTAATTGAAACTGGTTTGCTAGCTAAAGAAGGAATGGATGTTGTTGAAGATTTAATTTACAGACATGACTTGCCAGATGCTTTTTTCTGCGCCAACGATTTAGTTGCTATGGGAGTTATAAAGACATTAAAAGAAAATGGATATAATGTACCTAATGACATTGGAGTAATGGGTTTCACCGATACTCAAATGTCGGAATTGATATCACCACAACTTTGTACGGTAAAACAACCAACTTTTGAAATGGGAAAACTTGCTGCAGAGTTACTACTAAAACAATTAGATAATCATAATATAGAACCAGAAACGAAAATTTTAAATGGAAAACTTATCATTCGTGAATCATCGAAGAGACCTAATAATAATTGAATTAAACCAGAAAAAAAAACTTAAATTCGATTTATCACAAAGCTCTTAGAAATAGGAATCAAATTTATTTTCTCATAATATATTTATTCTAAATACCGGTTTGCAATTTTGCTTTTCTCAATGT